>JAGMES010000054.1 GCA_023128035.1 Halanaerobiales bacterium
TGCGACTAAAATACTTTTTGTGGGAGAATCATATTATTTTAAAAAAGTACGGAGAGAGTCTTGCATGTTCATGCTGATTAGTATATAATATTAATATCTGCTATTAGTAGCAGGTATTAAAAGCAGGATGTGATAAAAATGTCTGAGAGAAAACTATCTAAAAAAGAACGACATGAGGCACTTCTTTCGACGATTGAGAATGATCCTTTTAAAACGGATCAGGAGTTGGCAAATCTGTTTGCTGTCAGTATTCAGACTATTCGTTTAGACAGAATGGAGTTGCGAATTCCTGAAGTTAGAAAGAGAGCTAGAGATTTAGCAAAAGAGGCTTATTCAAAAGTAAAATCAATTCCTAAAGAGGATATGATAGGTGAATTGATAGAAGTAAACCTAAATCAGAATGGCAAGTCAGTGTTAGTTCCTGGCCTTGAGATGGCGTTTCAGGAAGGTGGAGTTACTCGGGGGCATTATATTTTTGCACAGGCAAATTCTTTAGCAATTGCAATAGTAGATTCTAATATTGCATTAACTGGTTTATCTCATATAAAATATTTGAAACCTGTGCATACGGGGGATCGACTCGTTGCAAAAGCTCATGTAGTTAGATCAAAGAATCATCGCTTTCTTATAAGAGTGTATACATATATATGTGATGAATTGGTTTTTAAAGGAAAATTTATTATTTTTGCAATGGATAATCATAAATTAATTCAAAATCATGAGAATTAGTGGAGGGGGTGTAGGTATGCGTATTGTTTTAGATGTAATGGGTGGAGATTTTATCCCTCATGTTCCAGTAGAAGGTGCTATTCAGGCGGTGAAAGATTTTTCTGATATTCATGTAATTTTAGTTGGATTTGAAGATAAAATAAAAGAAGAGTTATCTAAATACGAGTATCCTAAAGAACGAATCTCTATTGTCCATGCCTCAGAGATTATTGAGATGAATGATGCTCCAGCTACTGCTATTCGGCGGAAGAAAGATTCTTCAATTGTAGTGGGTGCTAATCTGGTTAAAAAGGGTGAAGCTGATGCTTTCGTGTCTGCTGGAAATACAGGAGCATGTATGTCAGCAGGTGTTTTGAAGATTGGCAGAATCAAAGGTATAAATCGTCCTGGCATTGCTACTGTTTTTCCAAATATTAATGATCAGACTGTTGTACTGGATATAGGTGCTAATGTGGATATAGGATCTGAAGAGTTAGTTCAATTTGCATTTATGGGTAAAATTTTTGCGGAAAAAGTATTAAATAAGCCAAATCCTCGTATTGGCCTTTTAAGTATAGGTGCAGAGGAGCATAAAGGGAATCAATTAACACATGAAACTTATCCTCTGTTACGGAATGCACCTATAAACTTTATTGGAAATGTAGAAGGTCGAGATATTTTTAATGGCAGTGTTGATGTAATTGTCTGTGATGGTTTTGTTGGTAATGTTGTTTTAAAAACTGCTGAAGGTTTATTTTCGATTATTAGACAAATTTTAAAGGAAGAAGCAACAAAAAACCTGAGGACGATGTTAGGTGGACTTCTGATGAAACCAGCTATTAATGGATTGAAAGAAAGGTTGGATTATACAGAATATGGTGGTTCACCACTTCTAGGTGTAAAAGGAATTACTATCATTGCACATGGTAGTTCAAATGCTTGGGCTATTCGAAATGCTATTCGTGTTGCACGTGATTCTTTAGTTAATAATGTTGTAGGTGAGATAGAAAATAATATATCTGAAGGAGTGATGAAAATTGACCATTAGAGCAGGAATTACAGGTATTGGTTCATATCTACCAGAAAAGATTATGACAAATTTTGATCTTGAAAAGATAGTTGATACTACTGATGAATGGATTCGAACCCGTACAGGGATTATAGAAAGACGGATTGCTAGTGATGATGAAGCGACATCTGATCTTGCAATTAAAGCTGCAAACAGAGCTCTTGAGGATGCAGGAGTTGATCCAGAGGATTTAGATATGATCATCTGCGCAACAGTAACACCTGATTATCTCTTCCCTGCTACTGCTTGTTTGCTTCAAGAAAAATTAGGTGCAAAAAAAGCTGCTGCTTTTGATATGGAAGCAGGATGTTCAGGATTTGTTTATGCACTATCTATTGCATCCCAGTTTATAAAGACAGGATTTTATAAAAAAGTCTTGGTGATTGGTGCTGAAACTCTATCTAAGATAACCAATTGGAAAGATCGTTCTACCTGTGTTCTTTTTGGTGATGGAGCCGGTGCTGCTGTAGTAGAAGCCGTTGAAGAAGGTGGAATTCTTGGGATAGAATTGGGCTGTAATGGTGCAGGTGGAAAATTCTTAGATATGCCTGCAGGAGGTTCTCGTCGTCCGTCAAGTGTAGCTTCTCTTGAGGAAGAAGCTCATTTTATTAGGATGGATGGTACTCAAGTTTATCGTTTTGCTGTGAAGGCGATGGGTAAGGCAGCATTAAATGCTTTGAAAAATGCTGGCCTTACTCCTGAAGATGTAGATTTTATGGTTCCTCATCAAGCAAATACTAGAATTATTGATGGAGCAGCTAAAAGGCTTAAATTATCATCTGAGAAAGTTTATGTGAATTTACCTAAATACGGAAACACATCAAGCGCATCGATTCCAATTGCTTTGGATGAAGCATATCAAGAAGGTAAGTTTAAAAAAGGTGATACTATTGTTTTAGTAGGGTTTGGTGCAGGTTTAACTTGGGCTTCAGTGGTTATGGAGTGGAATAAGTAAAACATAATTAAGAATTAAGAATTAAAAGTTGAGAATCAACAATTATACATTACACTAGACAAAGGAGCAATACATATGATATGTTCCAGAATTTGTGACATACTTGGGATCAAATACCCGATTATTCAAGGAGGTATGGCTTGGGTTGCGACGGGAGAGTTAGCCGGAGCAGTGTCAAATGCTGGAGGTTTGGGAATAATCGGAGCAGGAAATGCACCAGCAAATGTTGTACGTGAAGAGATTCGCAAAGTAAAGAGGATGACAACCAAACCTTTTGGAGTCAATATTATGCTCCTCTCTCCATTTGTGGAGGAGGTTATGGAAGTTATCATAGATGAACGAGTTCCGGTGATTACTACTGGTGCTGGTAATCCTGGTAAATATATTTCTCGCTTAAAAGCTGTGGGATGCAAAATTGTCCCGGTTGTCCCTTCAGTCTCTTTGGCACGCAGAATGGAAAGATTAGATGTAGATGCCCTGATTGCAGAAGGAACTGAAGCTGGTGGTCATATTGGTGAGTTAAGTACCATGGTTTTAGTGCCTCAAATTGTCGATGCAGTAGATATTCCTGTTATCGCTGCGGGAGGGATTGCTGATGGGCGAGGTTTAGTAGCTACTTTGGCTTTGGGTGGAGAAGGTGTACAAATCGGTACTAGATTTATTTGTGCTGATGAGTGTATTGCTCATTCAAACTACAAGGAAGCACTTATTAATGCTAGAGATCGAGATGCAGTTGTCACTGGTCGTAGTACTGGACATCCTGTACGGAATTTACGTAATAAATTATCGCGAAAGATGGATGAACTTGAGAAACAAGGGGCCAGTATTCAGGAGTTTGAAGAACTTGGTCGTGGCGCATTGCGAAAGGCTGTCGTCGAAGGAAATGTGGAAGAAGGTAGTGTAATGGCTGGTCAGACAGCTGGAATGATAAAAGAAATTCAACCTGTTAAAGAGATTATCGAAGAGATTATCTTTGAAGCCAAAATGATTATTTCTGATTTAGGAAATATAGAAACTGGCGACTTTAAGGGGGTTTTATATAATGATACAGAGAATAGCATTTCTATTTCCGGGGCAGGGAGCGCAGGAAGTAGGGATGGGAAAAGATTTTTATGATCGTTTTCTTAAAGCAAAAGAAGTTTTCGAAGCTGCAGATCGGGCATTGGATTATAAAATAAGTGATATCTGTTTTAATGGACCTGAAGAGGAATTAAAAAAGACTGAAAATACACAACCTGCTATATTAACTACCAGTATTGCAATATTACGTGTTTTTGAACAATTTGGTGTTAAACCTGAGATGGTTGCTGGTCACAGTCTCGGTGAATATTCAGCTCTAGTAACTGCTAACTCTTTAAGTTTTGAAGATGCAGTAAAAACTGTGCGTGAGCGTGGTAGATTCATGGTAGAGGCTGTTCCTTATGGTGAAGGAACTATGGCAGCTGTTTTGAAATTAGATCGTGAGATGATACAAAATATTTGTGATGAAACTGAAGGTGTCGTGGAACCAGCAAACTATAATAATCCTACGGAAGTAGTAATCTCTGGTGGAGTAAAAGCTGTTAGAGATGCTATGGAACGGATGAGAGATGCTGGTGCTATGAAAGTTGTTGAATTGAATGTAAGCGGGCCTTTTCATAGTAGCTTATTAAAACCTGCGTCTGATAAACTGGTTCAAGTTTTAGCAGATGTTGAAATTCAAGATCCATCTATTGATGTGATCTCAAATTATACTGCTAATACTGCAAAAAATGCTGCTGAGGTTCGGGATAACCTAGTTTGTCAGATAAGTAGTGCTGTTAAATGGCAGGATTCAATTGAAAAAATGATTGATGATGGAATCGATACATTCATTGAGATTGGTCCTGGAAAAGTATTAAAGAGTATGATGAAAAGAATTAATAAAAAAGTAACAGCTTTAAATATTAATAGTATCGAAACAATGGAATCTGTATTAACTAAGCTTGGAATCGAAGTTAAAGAGTGTGAAGAAATTAGATAAAATTCTGATGGGAGGCTTGGCATGAATTTAAGTGGCAAGGTAGCTGTTGTAACTGGAAGTTCAAAAGGCATTGGTGCTGCCATTGCTTTGTCTTTAGCAAAAGCTGGTGCAGATGTTGCTGTAAATTATGCTCGCGATACTGAAGGTGCTGAAAAGATTGTTAGTCAAATTACTGAATTAGGACGTAGAAGTAAAGCTTATCAAGCTGATGTTTCAAATGTAGATCAGGTTAATACAATGATGAATGAAATTATTGAAAATTTTGGAAAAGTAGATATTCTTGTCAATAATGCAGGTATTACTGCTGATGGATTATTACTTCGTATGAAAGAAGAAGACTGGGACCGAGTATTAGATATAAATTTAAAAGGTGTTTTCCTATGTACTAAAGCAATTACTAAGAAAATGATGAAACAAAGAAGTGGAAAAATTATAAATATTACTTCTGTTGTTGGATTAATTGGAAATCCGGGTCAAGCAAATTATACTGCTGCTAAAGCGGGTGTGATTGGTTTTACAAAGACAATCGCTAGAGAATTTGGCTCACGGGGAATTCAAGTAAATGCGATTGCACCTGGATATATTATTTCTAAGATGACAGAATCTCTTCCTGAAGAGGTCAAAGAAAGTATGTTAAAATCTATTCCACTAGGACGTTTTGGTAATGTTGAGGATGTGGCAGATTTAACGTTATTTTTATCCTCTGATAAATCTGATTACATCACAGGTCAAGTTTTTAATGTTGATGGTGGAATGGTAATGTAATGATTAACCCACAAAAAGTAGTCGCATAAGAGCTCTCGTACCATTATGGTACATGAATTCTTGAACGACTAAAATACTTTTTGTGGGTGAATCATGTAATATAATATAATATAATATAATATAATGGATTTGAAAGGAGGTGAAATTCATGGAGGTATTTGATCGCGTAAAGAATATCGTTGTTGAAGAATTAGGAGTTGAGCCAGAAGAGGTGAACTCTGAGGCATCTTTCATAAAGGATTTGGGAGCTGATTCTTTAGATATCGTTGAGTTAATTATGGCTTTTGAGGAAGAATTTGATATTGAGATTCCAGATGAGGATGCTGAAAGTATTTCAACTGTACAAAATGCAGTTAATTACATTGGAAAAAATGTCTCATAATAATTTGTATGGTCTAAAGAAAGTCCCCGTGTTGTGGGACTTTCTTTAGAAACTATTTGTAGATAGTAACTATTTCTCGCTATGCGTGCAATAGTTATTTATTATAGGTAATTGCTTCTAAAGGAGGTATATTGAAAGTGGAAAGAAGAGTAGTTGTAACAGGTATGGGTGTCATAACTCCCGTAGGTAGTGGGGTTGATAACTTTTGGAATGCATTAATAAATGGAGAATCTGGTATTGATTATATCGATGCCTTTGATACGAGTAATTTTCCGGTTAAAATTGCGGGTCAAGTAAGAGATTTTAATCCTGATGATTACTTTGATAAAAAAGAAACGAAACGTTTAGATCGTTTTGCGCAATTTGCGATAGTAACTTCTTTGATGGCTGTAAAGGATGCTGGGTTACCTATTCCTCCAGTAGATGCGGAACGTGTTGGGGTAATTATTGGTTCCGGAATTGGTGGATTAGCTACTTTAGAAAAACAGGTTAAAATTTTAAACGAAAAAGGTCCACGGCGTGTTAGCCCGTTTTATATTCCAATGATGATCTCTAATATGGCTTCTGGCCAAGTATCTATTTATTGTGGTGCTAAAGGACCTAACTCTACCGCAGTAACTGCGTGTGCATCTTCATCTACTGCTATCGGTGATGCTTCTGAAATTATTCGTCGCGGTGATGCTGATGTGATGATTGCTGGTGGAAGTGAAGCAACCGTTACTCCTAGTGCGATAGCTGGTTTTTCTAATATGAAAGCACTTTCTACTCGTAATGATGATCCAAAAGCTGCAAGTCGTCCTTTTGATAAAGATCGTGATGGTTTCGTTTTGAGTGAAGGTTCAGGAGTTATAATTTTAGAAGAATTAGAACATGCCAAAAAACGTGGTGCAAAGATCTATGGAGAAATTATTGGGTATGGTTTGTCTGGTGATGCTCACCATATTACTGAACCTGCTCCAGAAGGGGAAGGCGCTGCTCGCTGTATGCAGATGGCAATAAATAAAGCAAGCATTGATCCAACTGAGGTAGATTATATTAATGCTCATGGTACATCAACTCCTAAAAATGATAAGTTTGAAACCATGGCAATTAAAACTGTCTTTGGTGAACATGCAAAGAAAGTAGCAATTAGTTCGACTAAATCTATGACAGGTCATTTGTTGGGTGCTACTGGTGCTATCGAAGCAGTTGTTAGTTTAATGGCGATTAAAGAAGATACTATTCCTCCAACCATTAACTATGAAACCCCAGATCCTGAATGTGATCTTTACTACGTTCCAAATAAACCAGAGAAACGAACTGTTAATATTGCTCTCTCAAATTCTTTAGGATTTGGTGGACATAATGCAACTTTAATTTTTAAAAAGTTCTCTGAGTAAAAGGTTGTGAGCTAATGAATCAAAATACAAAATCTCTAAATATGCTTGAAAAACAGATCAATGTAGAGTTTAAAAATAAAGCATATTTAAAAAAATCGATGACACATAAGTCATATGCCAACGAAAATCGGCATAAAAAAGCTAAGCCAAATGAGCGTCTTGAATTTTTGGGAGATGCTGTTTTGAACTTAGTTATAAGTGAATATATTTTCAAAAGATACCCAAATTATCCAGAGGGGGAATTGGCAAAAACCAGAGCAGTTGTGGTCAGTTCCCTAACTCTGGCCCGCATCTCGAAAAGAATTAATTTAGGTCAATTTCTTTTGTTAGGAAAAGGAGAAGAGATGACTGGTGGTAGAGAACGGGATTCAATTCTTGCGGATGTTTTTGAAGCTTTGCTTGGAGGAATTTATTTAGATCAAGGACTAGAGGTAGCTAGAGAATTTATACATGCCCATCTTATTGATGAAATTTTAAGTGTGGAGCGTGGGGAACATATACATGATTATAAGACCCTTTTGCAGGAAGAAATTCAAAAGCGTTCTAATACTAGACCTATATATCAAGTTGCTAGTGAAGAAGGGCCAGATCATAACAAACAGTTCGACATTGAAGTTGAATTTAGCGGCAAAATTATTGGTAAGGGAACTGGGAAAAGTAAAAAAGATGCTCAGCAGAAAGCCGCTGAGGATGCTCTTCAAAGATTTGAAAGGATGACCGATCTATGAGTAAGGCCATCAAAATCATTGTTATAGGAGCGGGTGCTGGCGGTTTAATGGCAGCTGGAGTTGCAGCAAAAGAAGGAGCAGATGTAACGATTTTTGAAAAAAAAGATCGTCCTGGAATTAAAATTATGATATCTGGTAAAGGACGTTGTAATTTGACTAATGAAGCAGATACTGAAACTTTTGTAAAGAATTTTCCAGATACTGGACGTTTTCTCTATACAGCTTTATATAACTTCTCAAATTGGCAGCTTGTTGATTTTTTTGAAAAATACGGCGTTCCTACACAGGTTGAACGGGGGGGACGTATTTTTACTGCCTCTGGCAAAGCAAAAGATGTGGTTGATGGATTACTTAAGTTTTTGAAAGAGTTTGGAGTTAGTTTGAGATTAAATACCCCTGTAGATCAAATTGTTATTTCAGAAGGTAAGGTAGTAGGAGTTAAAACAAGAGAGGGAAAGTTATTTCCCGCAGATCGCGTAATTCTTGCAACTGGGGGATCTTCATACCCAGGCACAGGTTCTACCGGCGATGGATATAAGATGTCTGAAAAATTGGGTCATACTATTCAACCATTATTACCTTCTTTGGTGCCTCTTATTACGGAAGAAGGATGGGTGCTTCAATTGCAAGGATTATCTTTGAGAAATGTTAATTTAACTGTTTCTCAAAACGACTGTGTTATTGGTAAGGAATTTGGTGAGATGTTATTTACCCATTATGGGGTTTCAGGACCGATTGTCTTGACTATGAGTCGAGATGTGGTGTCTTTACTACAAAATGGCCCAATAAAGGCTAGTCTTGATCTAAAGCCTGCATTAGACCATGAGACACTAGATCAACGAATTCAACGAGACTTTCAAAAATATCTCAATAAGAATTATAAGAATTCTTTGAATGATCTTTTGCCAAAGAAATTGATTCCAGTTGTTATTAAACTGAGTGAAATTTCTGAGGATAAAAAGGTTCACCAAATTACAACAAAAGAGAGAAGACGGTTAGGTGCATTAATAAAAAATATGGTCTTTACTATAGTTGACCACCGTGGTTTTCAAGATGCAATTGTCACAAGAGGTGGTGTAAAAACAAAAGAGATTAATCCAAAAACAATGGAGTCAAAAATAACTGAGGGTTTATACTTCGCAGGTGAAGTGATTAATATTGATGGCTATACTGGGGGTTTTAATTTACAGGCAGCTTTTTCAACTGGTTATCTTGCCGGGTTTTCTGTAGTCATGAAGGGATAAACATGTTTTTTCTCTCATAGAATGTTATATAAGCATTTTGTGATGAGAAAGGACTGATGAATTTTGATCTGTACAGATCGATTTATAAAGTGGATTGTCACTGTAGGATTGATCTTGTTAATTACCATTCAGATAATGATGCGATTTGATGGGACACAGCATTATTTAAAATTAGTAGAAAGCCGGATACAAGGTTGGGTAGGTACTGAAGTTAAAGAAGTTGTGGTATTTAATAGGGAAGAATATATCACCCTAAAGCTATTAAATGGAGCTATTCACAAAGCTAGGGTATTGCTAAATAATGAAAGAGATTATTATTTTTCTAAGTCAACTATACAGATTCCTGTCAAAGATGGTGATTTATTAATTCTGGATACTCGGGGAATAAGTGAAGCTTTATGGTTTGAAGTTATTGATTTTTCAGATAAGATTACAAGTTTAAAATTTGGCCAGCAATTTAGGGTAAAGAATGATCTACAAGTTATCTCAATTGAGGTAAATAGTCAGAGAAAATTTTGAAATCCATTATTTAATATACCCTCTATAGGTTATCACTAAAAATTAGTATGACAACCTATAGAGGGTATATTAATTTTAGCGTAAGGATTTTTTTGTTATATACCTAATTTTTAAAAATCATGAGAAGGAAATTATATTGAAATCTTGAATATAGAATGGATGTTGTATTTTTACCTTTGAAAGGATGATGTTTACATGGGAGAAAAATTAGTTATTGCCATTGATGGTCCTGCAGGTGCTGGAAAGAGTACTACCGCAAAAGCAGTCGCTTTACGTTTAGGTTATAAGTATATAGATACGGGAGCAATGTATCGAGTGATTACTCTTCTTGCATTAGAGAATAAAATATCGTTGGCTGAAGAAAATCTATTGACTAAGTTTTCAGAAGAAGCAAATATCAATTTTGCTCCGATTGAATCAGCAAATAATACTGTTTATCTTAATAAAAGAGAAGTTACAGAAGAAATTCGTTCAGATAAAGTGAATGATAATGTTTCTTTGGTTGCTAAAATTTTTGGAGTAAGAGAGGCACTGGTTAAAAAACAACGTTTGATGGCTCAAAGTGGCGGTATTGTTATGGATGGACGTGATATTGGAACTGTGGTTTTACCTCAAGCAGATTTAAAAATTTTTCTAACGGCTTCTTTAGAAACCCGTGCTCAGCGCCGGTTGGATGAAATGAAGTCTAAGGAAGAAGGCTTACAAGTGGAATACACTAAAATCAAGGACAACCTTCAAAAAAGAGATTTGATCGACTCAGGAAGGGAAGTTTCACCTCTGAAAAAGGCTGAAGATTGTATAGAAGTGGATACAACAGGTATGACTATTGATAAAGTTGTGCAAAAAATTATTGCTTTAGCTGAGGGGGTTTGTAAATGAACTTGATTTATTGGTTTTCCAGGCGACTAGTTTGGATATATCTTAAAGTTTTTAAAGGTTTTACTATATATGGGTTAGAGAATATTCCAAAAGAAGGATCATTGATAGTGGTTGGTAATCATACCAGTTTCCTTGATCCACTTGTATTGGGAGTAGCTATGAATCGGATGGTTCGGGTTATGGCTAAACATGAGCTTTTTAAAAAATTAGGAATTGACTGGTTTCTTCGCCAATTGGGGGCATTTCCAGTTAAACGAGGACAAGCTGATTTAAAAGCAATGCGGAAATCTTTAAAGATTTTAAAGCATGGTGGGGTATTGGGTGTTTTTCCTGAAGGTACACGAAACAAATCAGGACAATTAGGTAAAGCACAGCTTGGAATTGTAAAGATCGCGTTAAGGACAAAAGCTCTTATTTTACCCTGTGGATTAATTAATATTTCTAGTGGTAAAAAGCCATTTATTGCGAACATTGGTAAACCTCTTACTCTTGATAAGTACTATGGACTTAAGCTTACTAAAGAAGAAGAGGAAAAAATAGGGAAATTCATTATGGATGAGATTGCTAAGCTTTTAGAATTGGATAGGTGAAATAATATTTAATAGGAGATAGAAGTCTATAAGAAGTAATATAGGAATTCTCTTACTTTTTGCACAGTTTTTTTTTCAGTCAGGAAGGAATATAGATTTAAATGACGAATGATATATCGTGGTACTTGTTTTAACAGCATTTTCGGAAGGCATAAATATCCTCCATCTTTTACAAGTGGGGAAGCTTGTTTCAAATAATTAGCTTTCTGTGGGGTTACAAATCCTCTTCCGAAAGTTGTTAAACTTAAGAATGTAATAACGTAGTTATTACATCGACTTTAATTGTGCGTTTGCGCGAGTAATATACAGCCTAAAACTGGGGAATGCTAGATGCAATAACATAGTTATTATTTCGGCTTTAACAGCTTTATGGTTTGTTGTTGGATGGGGAGGTGATGGTTCTGGAGATTGTCTTAGCAGATCATGCTGGTTTCTGCTATGGGGTTAAACGAGCAACAGATTTAGTTATTAATCTTGCAAAAAATTCTGAACGACCTTTATTTACTCTGGGTCCATTGATTCACAATCCACAAGTGGTTGAATATTTAGAAACTTTTGGTGTTCAGGCGATTGATGATTATAAGGATGTAGATGAGGGAATTATTTTTATTCGCTCTCATGGTGTTCCAGATCATATTATTAGTGAGATAAAACAATGTGATTTGAAAGTTGTTGATGCTACATGCCCATTTGTGAAAAGGGCTCAAGAGTATGCAAAGAAGCTTCATGAGGATGGTTATCAGGTTATCATTTGTGGAGATGAGAACCATCCAGAAGTAATTGGTATCGTTGGTTCGATTAATTACAATGCTCTAGTAGTAAAAAATGCATCTGAATTAGCCAAACATAACTTAAGGCGTAAAGTCGGAGTTGTTGCACAAACAACTTTATCTATACAACAGTTAGAGGATGTAGTTACCCAATTGGTGCATCAAGTAAAAGAGTTAAAGGTATTTAATACGATTTGCACCACCACAGAAGAAAGGCAGAAAGAGGCATCTGATTTAGCTAATAAAGTTGATTTGATGCTGGTAATTGGTGGCAAAAATAGTGCAAATACCAATCGTCTAGCGGAAATTTGCCGAAATGTTGGGATTCCAACTTATCTTATTGAAACGGCAGATGAACTTAAAAATGATTGGTTTAATGGCATCCACAGTGTGGGTGTTACAGCAGGGGCTTCAACCCCGAACTGGATAATTAAGGAGGTCATAAGATTTATGAGTGAATTTACTGAAGAAAAAAAAGAAGTCTTAACTGAAGAGGTTTCCAAAGAGGTGTCTCAGGAGGTTAAGACAGATGATCAAAAAAATATGATGCTTGATCATTCTATTCCTCATCTTAAGAAAGGTGAGAAAATCAAAGGCACTGTTATACAAGTTAAAGATGATAGTGTTTTTGTAAACATTGGATATAAATCAGAGGGGCTGATTACTCTGGAAGAACTATCCTTCCAACCTGTTCAATCTGCTCACGAAGTCGTTAAAGAGGGCGACGAACTTGAAGTAGTTGTTTTGGGTATTGACGAAGAAGAGGGAATTGTTAAAGTTTCCCACAAACGTGCTGCCCGTGAACAAGCTTGGGAAGCTATTATGAGTGCTTACGAGAAGGGCGAAATTCTTGAAGCCAAGGTTACTAGAGTTGTTAAAGGTGGTCTGGTTGCCGATGTTGGTTTAAGAGGTTTTATCCCTGCTTCTCATGTTGATATTGATTATGTTGAAAATTTAGAACAATTTGTTGGTCAAACTCTGCAATTAAAAGTTATTGAAGTTGATAGAGCAAACAACAATGTTGTTCTTTCCAGAAAAGCTATTATGGAAGTAGAAAGAAAAGCTAAGAAAGCTGAAACTTTAGCTAACTTACAAGAAGGCCAGTCTATTGAAGGTACTGTTACCAAAATAGTTGACTTTGGTGCTTTCATTGATTTAGGTGGCGTTGAGGGATTA
This sequence comes from Halanaerobiales bacterium, assembly GCA_023128035.1. The sequence goes on from JAGMES010000054.1 coordinate 13,167, forward strand.
TTACATATCTCTGAAATGTCTTGGGGTCGGATTAATCATCCGTCAGAAATAATTAAAGAAAGAGATGCTATCACAGTTAAGGTATTAAAAGTAGACAATGAAAAAGAAAGAATTGCTTTGGGCTTGAAGCAAATTTTACCTGATCCATGGTCTGAGTTTTTAGCTAAACATCAAGAAGGTGAAGTTGTTACAGGTACCATTACCAAAACTGTTGACTTTGGTGCATTTATGGAAATTGAATCAGGTGTTGAAGGTTTAATCCATATCTCTCAATTGTCTCGTCGTCATGTGGAAACTCCAACTGAAGTTGTTAAAGCTGGAGACAAAGTAGAAGCTAAAATCCTTAATATCAATGAAAAAGACCGTAAAGTTGGTCTTTCAATGAAAGAGTTAGAACCTGCTCCTGCTCAAAAGCCAAGGGTTGAAAAACCTAAAAAAGCGAGAAAAGAAAAAACATTTGAAACCTATTCAACTGCTCCAAAAGAAACTAGTGGATTCTCTATAGGTGAAATGGTAGGAGATATTTTTAAGTCATAGAAAATAAGTTATAAAGCAAAAGGAGAACCCTGAATTGTACAGTGGTTCTCCTTTTTTAGGAACTTCTGGAGCATTTAGCTTCAGGAGTTTTTCGTATAGGGGGAAGAATTTAGGGAAATATAAAGATGACACAATGAATTTTGGAGGTGGGCAATGTGACCATTGGACTTTTTCTTTTAGTAGCTGTGGTTGTATTAATCTTTTTTGGAATTGCACAAAGAGTTTTGGATAGGTTACATTTAACAGATAAGGCTGCAATTGTCTTTATTGTAGCAATGATTGCTGGAAGTTTTGTTGATATTCCGATTTCAAGTTCTCCGAAAATTGTTCTCAATGTTGGTGGTGGGATTATTCCTATAATTTTAGCAGGATATGTCTTATCAAAAGCAGGAACCACGAAAGAGTGGATTAGGGCGATAATTTCATCATTGGTAACAGGTACGGCTATTTATCTTTTGGCTACATATTATTTCGTAAATACAGGACATACAAATCGTGAATTTGTGGATCCACAATACGCGTTTGCAATTGTAGCTGGGATTGTAGCTTATGTCGCTGGACGTTCAAGGCGATCAGCTTTTATTGCTGGAGTGTTGGGATTTTTGATTTTTAATTTGATTCAGGTTTATAGGATTACTTTTGGGGGAGTGAATGGAAGCGCAAATATTGGAGGCGCTGGAATCTTCGACACTATGGTTTTAGCTGGGATTATCGCTGTTGGTATTGCAGAAATAATTGGAGAAACTAGAGAACGCCTTGGTGGAGGGCCAGTAGATGGAGATGACAGGCCAAGTGGCCTACGCAATGCAGAATATGCCAGTTTTCTTGGAGAGAAACCAGATGATCGGAGAAAAAGATTCCAGGTCAAAAAAGGAGGAAAAAACGATGAAAAATAAGATCAAGAGTTTTAAAGTATTATTTCTCCTTGTTCTTTGTGCTGGTGTAGTTATCATTTCTACACAACCAATCCTAGCAGATTATGAGCTAGGAACTAATCTTGGCAGTGTACTGGAATCAAAATTGGTCGGTCATACTGAAGAGAATGTGATTGAAGTTTACGATGAAGATGATAATTATATTTTTGCTTCAAGTATGGGGCTTAGTGTAGGCGATCGCTACATCAATGAAGAAAATAATGAATATGAGGTAATAGAAGTTAAGGATAAGAAAGGAAAAGCTAAATTTATTCAAAAGGTCAATCTTTTAGCAGATGAAACTTTTACTATAACAACACTTAGGGATTTAAACCCTTTTTTTATAGCTCAAAATGAAGAAAAAAAAATAGCTATTTATCACACTCATAGTGCAGAATCTTATAAACCTGGGCCAGTGTTTAAATCGAAGGGTGAGATTTATGATGTAGGGGAAATGCTAAAAGCACAACTAGAAAAAAGAGGGTGCAAAGTTATCCAATCTCAGGATTCCTTTTTACCCCATGACGGTGGTGCCTATGAGCGTTCGCGATCTACTGTAAAACAATTTTTACAACAACGTCCAGATGCGATCTTTGATATCCATCGGGATGCTATTCCGAGAGCAGAAGAGTATACCGCAAGTGTTGCAGGGGAAAATTTGAGTAAAGTTCGCTTTGTTGTAGGAAGACAAAATCCTAATAGAAAAGCAAATGATCAGTTTGCAAAAAGATTGAAAGCTGTTTGTGATGAGAAATATCCTGGATTAGTTAAAGGTATCTTTTATGCAAATGGAAAATATAATCAAGAACTTTCTCCAAACTGTCTTCTTTTGGAGTTTGGTACCCATGTTACTACTAAAGAACAAGCAGAAGCCAGTACTACAATGATGGCTGATTCAATATACACAATGCTTTTTGGAGCAGGAACTTCAGTAGGTGGGGGAAAGCCTCAAACAGATCGAGCTATGAATAGTGCAGGTTGGTCGAATCTTCTTTGGATTGTCGGTATCGTTATAGTTGCTGGAGGAGCATTTCTCTTTTTAAATGAAAGGGGTCTATCTGGTGTATCTAGGCGTATGAAAGAATTTAGTGGTGAAGAGTTTGCCAATGTATTAGGACGCCTTAGAAGGAGAAAGAAAGCGAAATCTCCTGGCCAGCGCAATAAGGATAGAAAGAAGGAATAGGAGGCTTTATGGATGGAAAAATATGGTGTTCTGATTGCTGTTAGTATTTTATTAGGGACAGCAGCCAGAATTTATACCTTAAGGACTGATTATCGTCAATATCCTAGTTATCCACATGCCTATGTAACCCATCTTACATTAGGATTTATTGCAGCAGCTTTAGGTGGTCTTGCAATACCTGCACTTTTAGAAGAAAATTATGTAGCAGTCACTTTTTTAACTGTTGCTGCTCAACAGTTTCGTGATATTCGGAATATGGAAAGAGATACTTTAGCAGAGATTGAAGAAACAGAACTTGTTCCAAGAGGAAAAGCATACATTGAAGGAATAGCAAAGCTTTTTGAATCTCGCAATTATCTCGCGATGATTAATGCTTTTGTTACATCTTTAGTAATTCACTATTTAGGTTTGATTCCAGGAGTGATCATAGGTATATTATTTCCACTTCTTTTAACGAGGACAATGATTGGCCCAAGGCTTAAAGATATTGCTGTAGTGGAAAAAGCATCAATAACTTTTAAGGGTAAGAATATTGGAATAGAAGATGTGATTATGATGAATGTTGGTGAAGATGAAGGAATAGAAAATTGGAAAAAATATGGTATTGGTTTGGTAATTAAACCTAAAGATGATAATGCAAGAGCAACATTGGCTAATATTGGGCAAAGACAGGCTATACTTCATGATGTGGCAACTCAGTTAGGGATTAAACTGGATGTAGGAATTCAGCAATATACCCCTTTAGCAAGATTGGATCTTGAAACTGGGCGAGTCTGTATGATTATTATACCTATTGAGCCTGATATACCTGCAATTATTGAAGCGATTAATAAAGTTCCAGTTTTAGAGAGTGCACAAAGAAAGCCTCTCCAATCAAAAGCGGGAAAGATGGCAGCGGACTAAAATATTTTGGGATCCTACACCTACTTGGAAAAGATGGGGGTAGGATTCCCTTTAGAAAATGTTGTAAGGGGATGGGATAAACGATGGATTTAAGTCTAAATAATACGATACTTGCTATAGTTGTAAAAGAAGATTGTAAAACTAAAGTATCTGGTGGAGCACCAATTTTTATTACTGAAAATGATCAAGAGTTAGAAGAGATGAGCATGTTAATTTCTCGTATCACCATGTCGATGGTTCATGAAATTGCTGACGGTATTCGAATGATTGTAAAACATTGAGGAGATTGAGATATGAAGGTAATCTATCATGATAAAACTGGACGGCACCTTTCGATTCTTGCTGCATCAATACATTTACAGCTTATCAACGAAAATAGTTCCAAGGAGGATTTGTTTAAATTACCTTATTTTCTAAATACCAAACCACTTGGGACATTGCTCTATATGGGTCTTGATTCACAGGGCAAGGAGGTTTATGTGTTAGGGAGGAAGTCAAGTTTTAAAGTTATTCGTAATGCATATCTTGGGATGAATCGGATTTTTCAATTAAACCAGGATTTTCTTTTTGTAGATATTTATCCACTCTCAAATTTGAAAATTAAAATTTTTGATTTGTTTAATAGTAAACCCGAAAAAGAAATTAAGTTTTTCAACTTGTTATCTAAAGGTGTGGATCAAATCATGCCGAATTTGAGATCATTTGTTGAGAAAGTCCAACATCTGAAGTAAGGGGGGGAATTTGGATGAAGATTTTTTATTCTTGCTATGGTAGTGCACATTCTTCTGTGCTTTCAGCAGCAATTCATACAAAAATGTTAGACACAGAAAAAATCCCTTCAAATCAGGAGATTCTAAATCTTCCCCATTATGATAAAACAGAAAATTCAGAGGTTGGTACCCCATTTTTTTTTGGTAAAGATGAAATGGATAATGAGATATATATTATTGGAATGAGATCACAAAAACAGTTGGTATTAAATAGTATTCAGAGTCTATTACAAGATTCTGGAGTTCCAACGACTAATTATGTATTTATAAATACTTTAAGTCAAGTAAATTGTATTACTCGATTAGGTGGTTTTCTTTCTAGGGGATTAGGTTTAGTAAATTTGGGTAGACCTTTAACCATCTATGGGTTAAAAAAAGTATATTTTAATTTTGTAAAATTGGTTGTGAAAATAAAACGAGATTTAAAGCGATTTCAATGACAAATATTAAACCTATTTTTATTTATCACTTGACGAAATAGATAAATTATTAGATAATGAGATAGTACATATTAATACCTAGTCCTAATTTTTGAAGGAGAATGATTATGAGTTTAAAAGGAATACCGATAGCAAATATTGTTAAAGACAGTATCGCTGAGGAGTTGGGAATAGAACTAGGAGATTTATTAATTCATATTCAGGGTCAACTTCCTAAAGATTATATTGAATATGTCTATCTAACCAGTGATGAAGAGTTAGAGATTTTAATTCAAAAATCGGATGGCGAAGAATGGTTGTTGGAAGTAGAGCGAGATCCTGACGAAGAGTTAGGAATTCAGTTAGAAGGAATAATATATGACCAGCTTAAAGAATGTAATAATCATTGTATGTTTTGTTTTGTAGACCAGATGCCTACTGGATTACGACATACATTATCATTTCGGGATGATGATTATCGTTTCTCGTTTTTACAGGGAAGTTTTATGACATTAACTAACCTTTCTGAGAAAGAACTTGAAAGGATAAAAAAGCTTAAATTATCTCCTCTTTATATTTCAGTTCATACTACAAACCCCACTCTTAGACAAAAGATGATGGCAAATAAAAAAGCTGGTAAAATTATGGATGTTTTAACTGAATTAAAAGAGGCTGGAATCTCTTTTCACACACAGATTGTTCTATGCCCAGACATAAATGATGGCGATGAATTAAAGCGAAGTATTGAAGATTTAGCTTCATTGCGTCCAAACTTGCTTTCTTTAGCTATAGTTCCAGTGGGACTCACAAAATTTCGGGATAAACTTTATCCTTTGACTAATTTTACGTCACAAAAAGCTGAAGAGGTATATCAAATTGTACGTAAGTACCAGGATAGTTTTAATAAAGAAGGAGAAAATTTTGTTTATCTATCAGATGAATTTTATCTTTTAACAGGCCATAATTTTCCTTCTGATACCGAATATCATGAATATCCTCAATTAGAGAATGGTATCGGCTTATCTCGTCTATTGTTGGATGAATTTTATTCTTTGGAAGAAAAACTCCCACAAAAGATGTTTACATCTACTAGGGTGCTTTTTGTAACAAGTATATTAGGTGAAAAAGTATTAATAAAACCAGTTCAACGATTAAGAGAAATTAAGGATTTGCAGATTGATCTTTTAGCTGTAAAAAATAAGTTTTTCGGTGAGAAGGTAACAGTGACTGGACTTCTTACAGGGAGAGATTTGAAAGAAGCAATACAGAATATCGAATGTGAGCAATATAATTTAATTATTTTATCAAAAGTTGTGTTAAACGATGAAGAGTTATTTATTGATGGAATGAGTTGTCAGGAATTTAAAGATATTTTTCCTAAATTGATATTTGTTGATGGTTTTGATCAAATAATTGATAAATTTAGGGAAATGAATTTGCTGGAGGTGAAGGCTAGATGAAACCAATTATAGCTATTGTGGGACGTCCAAACGTTGGAAAATCTACACTTTTTAACAAATTGGTAGGTTATCGTGCTTCAATTGTAGAGGACACACCTGGAGTTACTAGAGATCGACTTTATGGTGAAGGAGAATGGTTAGGTAGGAAATTTAATGTAATTGATACAGGAGGTATTGAGCCTGTTACTGAGGATGTTATTTTACGAGATATGCGTTGGCAGGCTGAACTTGCAATAGATGAAGCCGATGTTATTCTTTTTTTAGTAGATGGTCGAGAAGGACTTACTTCTGTTGATATAGAGGTTGCTCAGATGCTCCATAAAGCGAAAAAACCGGTGGTTTTGGTTGTTAATAAGATCGAAAATTATGATGATGTTGAGATGAAGACTTTTGAATTTTATGAGCTGGGTTTAGGAGATCCTTACCCAGTTTCTGCTGAACATGGAATGCAAATTGGTGATTTATTAGATACAATTTTGTCATATATCCCAGAAGAAGTTGTAGAAGAAGAGGATGAACGATTAAAGATCGCCATAATTGGACGACCTAATGTAGGTAAATCTTCTTTAACCAATCGACTTTTAGGAGAAAAGCGTGTGATTGTCAGTAATATTCCTGGAACTACTCGTGATGCTATTGATTCAATTGTAAAACATAATGATCAAGAGTATGTGATCATAGATACTGCAGGAATGCGTCGAAAGAAAAAAGTATATGAGAATGTGGAATATTATAGCGTTCTAAGAGCTTTGAGAGCTGTTGATCGTTCTGATGTAGTCTTAATGATTTTTGATGCGTCAGAGGGTGTTACAGAGCAGGATAAAAAGATTGTAGGATATGCACATGATGCTGGTAAAGGGATCATTCTTGTAATGAATAAATGGGATCTGGTAGATAAAGATTCGAAGACAATGCAAGTTATGATAAAGGAGGTATATGATGAACTTAAATTTTTATCATATGCTCCGATAGTTTTTATATCTGCACTCACGGGTCAAAGAGTTCATGAAATATTAGACATGGTCGTGTTTGTTTCTGAAGAACATTCAAAAAGGATTACAACTGGACTTTTGAATGAAGTTATTGAGGAAGCTGTTCAAATGACTGCTCCCCCAACTGATAAAGGGAAACGCTTGAATATTTTTTATGCTACTCAGGTTAGTGTAAAACCACCTACTTTTATTCTCTTCGTGAATGAACCTAAGTTGATGCATTTTTCTTATTTACGCTATCTAGAAAATAATTTACGTGAAGCGTTTGGATTCAATGGGACATCAATCAAGTTAATTGTTCGTGGACGAGATTAGGAAAATTATAAGGGGGGGTCTTATGTGAAAGTAATATTTTTATTACTTACAAGCTATCTTTTAGGATCAATTCCGACAGGATTTATAATAGCTAAAATAATGAATGGTATTGATATTCGCCAACACGGAAGTGGTAATACTGGAGCAACTAATGTTTTTCGAGTTTTAGGATCAAAAGCGGGTTTAATTACAGCCATTGGTGATATAAGTAAGGGTATTTTAGTTTTAGTTTTGGTTAGAACCTTTATGAAGGTACCTGTTTGGGGTTTAGAGATTAGAACTGTACTTTTAATCTGTGCTCTTTCAGTAATCTCTGGTCATAATTGGTCTATCTTTCTAGGTTTTGAAGGTGGAAAGGGGATTGCTACAACTGCTGGAGTATTGATGTATTTAACCCCATACCTCTTTTTAATTTTAATTTTTGTCTTCGTCTCGATTGTTTATTTAACCAAATATGTGTCGCTTGGTTCAATCATTACTGGTGCAATGATTCCTGTGATCATGATTTTATTAAAAGAACCAGGGGAGTATATTTTATTCGGTATTATTGCTGCTATTTTTGTGGTATATCGCCATAGAGGTAATATTGAAAGGCTCTTGGCTGGAACTGAGAATAAAATAAGCAAGCCTGGAAAAGGAAGCGGGCGAGTTCGTTAATATAGTTAGACAGGGAGGTTTTTTCATGAAAGTAGCTGTTTTAGGAGGAGGAAGTTGGGGTACTGCCCTTGCGAATCATTTAGCAAACAATGGATATCATCCGGTAAATACTTTAGTTATTAAAGAAAAATGGCTAAAAGAGATCAACGAGTTTCATACAAATGAAGATTTTCTTCCCAGTGTAAAATTACATGAAAGTGTAGTTGCTACTATGGATTATAAGGATATTGCTGACGCTGATTTGATCGTATTATCTGTTCCATCTCATGTTTTAAGAAGTGTAGTTCAAACTTTAAAAAGTTATCTTGATGGTCGAAAGCCAATTTTAATTAGTACTATCAAAGGTGTTGAAGAAGGTACTTATCTTAGAATGTCTGAAGTTATTCTTTCAGAATTAGGAGAAGAATGGACAGATAGAATTGCAGTTTTATCAGGGCCAACTCATGCTGAAGAGGTAAGTCGTAAGTTACCAACTTCGTGTGTTGTTGCAACAAAAAAACAAGAGATCGCAGAAATGGTACAAGATATTTTTATGTCACCTTCCTTAAGAGTATATATCAATCCAGATATTATAGGGGTTGAAATGGGAGGATCATTGAAAAACATAATAGCTTTGGCTGCGGGAATTTCTGATGGTTTAGGTTATGGAGATAATACAAAAGCTGCATTAATTACTCGTGGTCTTACTGAAATTACTCGTTTAGGTACGTTCATGAATGCTAAAGTGGCGACTTTTGCTGGATTAACAGGTTTGGGTGATTTAATAGTAACTTGTGGCTCAATGCATAGTAGGAATCGTCGTTTTGGTATATTGATTGGACAAGGAAAAACGATGGAAGAGGCTACTGAAATAGTAAAACAAGTGGCAGAAGGTGTTAGAACCTGTCACGCTGTTTATGATATGATAAAGGACCAGGATTTGGAAATGCCGATAACGACTGAGTGTTATAAGATTCTCTTTGAAGGGAAAGATGCAAGAGAGGCTGTAAATGAGTTAATGATACGAGGAGCTAAACATGAGATTGAAGAAATAGTCAGAAGTGATTTTGAATGGTAACATTTTGAGTGGGAGTAAAAAAACTCCCACTCTTTTTTTTATAAAAAATTTGGGCATGGTCATAAATTATTAGTAGGTTCATATATATATATTGATATGGGCCTGGTGAAGAAATTAACCATTTGATGTTTATATTTTAAAATGTATGCTATGTTTAAAAGGAGGGGAAAAGATGCAGGAGTTTAATATCTATCAGGATATTGCGGAGCGCACAGGTGGTGATATATATATAGGTGTAGTAGGGCCAGTTCGAACAGGAAAGTCAACATTTATCAAGCGTTTTATGGATTTGTTGGTTCTTCCAAATATAAAAAGAGGTTATGACCATGACCGGGCAGTTGACGAAATGCCCCAAAGTGGTGGTGGAAGAACAATCATGACAACTGAGCCTAAGTTTGTTCCTGATGAAGCATCAATGGTTACAATCAATGATGTGATAAACTTTAGAGTTCGTTTAGTAGATTGTGTTGGTTATACTGTGCCTGGCGCTTTGGGATATGAGGATGAGAATGGGAGTCCACGTATGGTACTTACTCCATGGTTTGACCATGAGATCCCATTTCAGGAGGCCTCAGAAATTGGAACACAACGAGTTATTCAGGATCATTCAACAATTGGTCTTGTTCTTACTACTGATGGTTCAATTACTGATCTGCCTCGTGAGAATTATATTCAGGCTGAAGAAAGAGTAATTTATGAATTACAAGATTTAGGTAAACCTTTCTTAATAGTTTTAAATTCAACCGATCCGAATGGTCCAATTGCACGAAAATTAGCTGATAATTTACGTGTGAAATATGGGGTACCTGTTGTTCCAGTTGATTGTCAACATTTGAAAAAAGAAGATATTACATATATTTTACAGGAGATATTATATGAATTCCCGATTAGAGAAATTCGGATTAAAATGCCAGAATGGTTGGATTCATTAGATGAAAATCATTGGTTGAGTCAGGAGTATAAACGAGTTATCAGGGAAGCTGTGTATGATATTCAGCGTCTTAGAGATATAGATCGAGCAGTGACGGGACTTTCTAATTGTGAATTTACCCATGAAGTAGTGCTAGAAGAATTAAACATGGGTGAAGGGGCTGCAAAAGTTATTGTGAATGTTCAGAATAATTTATTCTATCAACTACTTGAGGAATTTACTGGACATCAAATTAATGACAATCGAGATCTATTCTCTTTAGTTCAAGAACTGAGTTATGCAAAAAAAGAATATGACAGGGTTGCTAGAGCATTGATGGATGTAGAGGAGCATGGTTATGGAATTGTTACTCCACAGCTTGAAGAAATGATCTTTGATGAACCTGAAATGATCAAAAGAGGAACTCAATTTGGAGTTAAACTAAGAGCAAAAGCTCCATCTATTCATATGATTAGAGCTGATATTACTACTGAGGTTACACCAGTTGTTGGTACTGAGAAACAATGTGAAGAATTGATTCAATTTTTGTGTGATGAATTTGAAAAAAATCCAAGCGCTATTTGGGATAGTGATTTTCTTGGCCGTTCTCTTCATGATCTGATAAGAGAAGGAATTCAAAATAAACTTCATAGAATGCCTGAAAATGCTCGTGAGAAACTTCAAGATACTCTTCAAAAGATTATTAATGAGGGTAGTGGAGGGCTAATTTGTATTATTTTGTAGTTTTTGAAGGTCTAGACGAAAAAAAGTCTAGACCTTTTTAGATTTTAACTAATTTTTTTTGTGGATATTGGAAAAATTTTTACTGAGAAGCAGGAAAAGCTTTATATATCACGAATAAGGTTAAATTAGATATGGCTCAAAGGAGGTGAAGATCAATGACTAAGACTGATTTGATCGATAAGGTAGCAGAAAAGTCTGGATTAACTAAGAAGGATTCAGGTGAAGCTGTTACTGCTGTATTTGAAGCAGTTGTAGAATTTTTAGCTGAGGAGTCTAATAAACCAGAAGCTGAGCGTGAAAAAGTTCAGATTATTGGTTTTGGTAGTTTTGAAGTTAAAGATCGGGACGCTCGTAAGGGGCGCAATCCTAGAACTGGTAAAGAGATTGAAATTCCTGCTCGTTCTGTTCCAATATTTAAAGCAGGTAAAGCTTTAAAAGAAAGTGTACAATAACAATTGAAATTTTACTTAAAGTAGAAAGGGTAAATCTCTTTCTACTTTTATTTTTGTGGCATGTCTTTCATAAACCGACGTATTACATATAGACTATTTTCAAATGATCACATACTTTAGCTCTCTCAAGAATATAATTAACTAATCTAACGGAGTTGGAGTGTTGAAGATGAAGCGTATTCTAAGAATCAACGAGAAGGGGCTTCAGCCTGCTTCTAAAACGCCACAAAAACAGATTGTAATAGTAGGGGCTAATGATATAGGAATACACTTAGCACAAGCTCTAGGACGGGAGTTTCAGAATGTTTTCTTAATAGATGAGAGAGAAGAGTTTTTACGGGAATTAGATGAAGAAGTAGATGTTTTAACGATTACAGGTAATCCTATCGCTCTTGAAACTTTAAAACAAGTGGGAATAGGAGAAGGTACTCAATTGATTGCGGTAACTAAGTCAGATGCTATCAATGTGCTTTTGTTATTATTAGGGCAAAAATTAGGGATTAAAAGAGGTTATGCTCTGGTTAATGATCTTGATTATTATGAAAGCTTTTTTCATGAGTTCAGCTACTTCCACGGTCATCTTCATTTGATTCATCTTTGGGAATTAGTTGTTCAAAAAATTGAGCAAAGATCTAATCTTGAAGTTCGAATCCTTTATACAGATGATAAATACCATAGTTCATTGGTAGCTATTCGTTTTATGAAAGGGCATCCTATGATAGGTAATAAACTCAAACAAATGAAAATTGGAAATCGTAGTAGGATATTGCATGTGATTAAAAAAGGGGAATTTAGCAACTTAAAGGATCGCATAACCGTTGAAGTTGAAGATATCTTGATTATTGGTTTAGATTATTTTGAAAAGGAACGGGTAATGCGGCGTTGGTGTCATTTTGATGGAATGAAAAAGGTAATGGTTGGAGGAGATGGGTTGAATCAGGCTTTAAAAAGTCACTGGCCCGGTTATTTTAAAGGATTGACTTGTGTAGAAAAAAACGTGCTAAAATGCCAGAAGTTGTTGAGAATTTTAGAAGATGCGTTGATTTTAAGGGGAGATAGCCTAGATGTTTCTCTTTTAAAGGAAGCGGGCATTGAAGAAGCATCAATTTTTTTAGCAGCCTCTGAAAATGATGAAGTTAATTTGCTCTCTAGTTTATTAGCGAAAAATTTTGGTGTCCCCGAAGTATTGACTATTTTACGTAGACGTCAACATACTGGAATGTTGGAAAGTTTAAAGCTAGACAATATTATCTCCATCCCTCAATTAATTGTAGAACATCTTAAAGTTAGGCTCATTTATCATAAATCAGAATCAGTTTTGGCAAAATTAAGTGTTCAACCCGATAAAAAAGAATTAGAAGAAGGTTTATCATTGGTATATCGGGCTGGAGTTTTAACACCTTTGACTCAGACAAGATTAAGAGAAGGGGAAGAAATTCTAACGCTTACAATTAATTGATTGCGGTGTATCGTAGAAGGGAGATGATTTAATGGCAAATAAAGTTTTTCAAATGAAGGAAGGAATCAACTATTCCCTTTACATCAATAAATATATTTATTCTTCTGGTGATATAATAGAAATGACCCTTAATAAATATAATGTTAGTAATCAAGAAAAAAAATTTCGTTATAACACTTCTCAGTATTATGATTTTATTATAAAAAAAGATGAGCAGGTGATCTGGAGATGGTCAGAGGGAAAATATTTTCTTCAGTCTCTTCAATTCAAACTTCTAGAACCAGGTCAAGATTATTCTGCTCAAGAGGTATGGGAGATTCCTGATGATCTAAATAGTGGTGTTTATAAAGTTGAAGGTATTAATCTTGCGTTTCCTCAAGTAAAATTAGAAGTTTCAATAAAAGTAAATAACTAGTTTTAATGATTTGTCACAAAAAGTAGTCGCAATCACATACTATATAAAGTACTGAATTAGACGGGTTCAGTACTTTATATAGTATGCGAGTGCGGCTAAAATACTTTTTGTGACGAATCATTTTTTAAAAAAAGCACGCTTATGCGTGCCTATTATTTTACATTCCTTTTGGTGTAAAAGTCATACAGTTAACGACTTCTGTAACTTTTGGGTTTTGAGAATTGCTATTGATTTCTATTTCGCTGGCATTGCAGAGTTCATTTTTGTTGTATTTGCAATTTGTTACACCACAATAAATCTTTGACATTTTCATACCTCCTTTGTTAATCTTATTGGTATTAGTTTTTACATTAGCTCGAAAAATATGACATTCTGAAATTCTTGCAGATAATAAATATAAAAAGTTTATGCTTTATTTGCAGGGAATTGCCGAAATATCCAGAATAATATTTCTGAGGCAGGGAAGTTTATTAATTTTTAGTTTTAAAAAAATGTAAAACCGAAAAGTTTTCAATTTTAAGTTCAAGTGAACTCGTCCAGCTAAAGCTGAACATCGGGGCTTCAGTAGGGGATTCTACCCCCACTGAAGATTAAAAACAATTCC
>JAGMES010000055.1 GCA_023128035.1 Halanaerobiales bacterium
TAATATTTTACTCGTTAGAGCTGTATCTAAATCTTACCTCTTGACAAATAAGAAAACTTCGAATATAATTATTTATTGCTTGGAATAATGCAGACTATCTGGTTCAAGAATTTTACTTCTGACCAGATATTTTTTTCTATCAACAAAGGAGGAAAACTATGTTAAAAGACCATCCTGATTATCCAATTGAATTAACTAGATTAGAGGAAACCCTTGAAGAAGTAAAAGAGGCTTATGATTTATATGCTATACGCCAACAACAACTAAAAGAGAAAGTAAATTACCTTCTAAGAAATTTTAAGCACAATCCAGATGAAGGAAGCCAAACTTATATTGACTTAATGACTGGCACTTCAACGATTAAACACTATGATGAAAAGATTCGAGGATTTAAAAATGCCAACGAAAAGCCCTATTTTGCCAGGGTAGATTTTACTCCAAATAGTACCGATAAAGTAGAAAAATCCTATATCGGTAAAACTGGTCTCACCCGTGAATCTGACAATTATCCGTTAATCATCGACTGGCGTGCTCCCATAGCAAACTTATACTATGAAGGAAGATTGGGAGATGCTTCCTACTTAGTACTAGGTGACCGGGTTCACGAAGAAACAATGATTAAAGGAGAGCTTTTGCTCAAACGCCAGTTTACGATTGAAAAGAGTGAATTAGAGGAAATTTTTGATATCGATATTACAACAACAGATCCATTACTTCAAAAAGCTCTTGGAGCAAATGCAGATAATCGATTAAAAGATATCGCATCTACGATCCAGTCAGAACAAAATAGAATCATCCGTGCTGAAATGGAAAATCCATTGATTGTTCAAGGAGTAGCTGGGAGTGGTAAAACTACCATCGCTCTCCATCGAATAGCTTATCTAATCTACACTTATGAAAAGTCATTTGATCCTGATTCTTTTATGATAGTTGCTCCGAATAACCTTTTTCTAAACTACATTTCAGAAGTCTTACCAGAATTAGGTGTTGAACGGGTAAGACAAACTACTTATATTGAGTTAATGTTAGAGCAATTAGGTAAAAAGGTTAAAGTTATTAATCCAAATTTGAAGTTAACCTCCTTTATTAACTCTAAATCCTGCCTTGATAAAGATGAGCATAAAATACTACGAGATACTTCAAAATTCAAAGGGTCTTTAACTTTCAAAAAAGTCATAGATAAGTACCTTAATGATATAGAAGAAAACTTTACACCACGGGAAGATTTATCTCTAGACAATCATGTTATTATGCGAGCAAGTACGATTAGACGAATCTTTTTAACCGAATATAAACACTACCCAATTTACAAACGTCTTGCCAAACTGAAAACAAAATTAAAAAAACTAGTCAAAAATAGTGTTCAAGATATGATCGAAAAAGAAAACCGAAAAGCCGATACAGCAGTTAATCTTTACTATACAGCCGCTGCCGAATCAGAAAGTGATCGACAAAAAATAATCAAAATGTTAGAAAAAAGAGATGAAACTATCCGCAGATGGGAAAAAATTTCCAATAAATTAGTTGACACTTATCTAAGTCAGGTACCCCAAATGGATCTGATAGAATATTACAGAAATATAATCACAGACCCTATAAATTTAGAAATTTACACTGGTGGATTTATTCCAGAAAAACTTTTGGCCTTTATTGCAAAACATTCTGCTGAAATTTTAGATAATGGTGAGATTGAATTTGAAGATTTAGCTCCATTAGTATATCTTAGAATCCGCTTATTTGGGTTTCAAGGCAAACGCCAACGATTAAGTCATGTAGTCATTGATGAAGCACAAGATTTTAGTCTCTTTCAGTTTTATATCCTAAAAATATTAAGCTCAACCAACTCATTTACGATTTTAGGGGATCTTTCTCAGGGAATTCACTCCTATCGTGCTATCAAAAACTGGGATGAAGTAATCAAATGGGTTTTCCCTAAAAGCTCTACAAACTATAAAACATTAGAACAGAGTTATCGAACAACAATAGAGATTATGAATCTCGCCAATGAAGTAATTAAACACTATCAGAATGAAAAAACTATCTTTGCTAAACCAATTATCCGTCATGGCGAATTACCTTTTATACTCCCAAATCTCTCCCCTAACGAAATTGTAAACTATATATTAAAAGAAATCGAATTAAAAGGAAAAGAATTCGAATCCATCGCTATTATTTGTAAAACTATGGATGAATGTAAAAAACTTCATAAACTTTTTCCTAAAAATATTAAGCCTAAACTTGTCACCGATGATATAGCAGAATATCAAAGCGGTATAATAATTCTGCCTTCTTATCTTGCTAAAGGTCTTGAATTTGACGTCGTCTTTATCATTACGTTAGAAGAAGAATATCATAATGAAGAACTTGACATCAAACTATTATATATAGCTATGACCCGTGCTCTGCATCGTCTATATTTCTGCACGACACAAAATATATCACCTTTATTAGAAGATGCCAATCTAAATTTATATCAACTTATCTCACCAGAATTAGTGAAAGTCGAAATAATAACGTAGTTATTATTTCTTAAGTTTAACGACTTCAGAAGGAGTTTTGAAATTATTCTAATCTTCTACCCACACCTATAAGAAGAGGAACTTCGCCTTCTGAAATGTCGTTAAATAAAAAATAGACCGTCTAAAGCCTTAAATTCAGGATTTATAGACGGTCTTTAATGATTCTTTCTAGTTTTTACAAGAAGAGTATTTATAAATATTGATCAAACCATCCAGCGATCTGTTTTAATCGTTCAACTCTTAATTCTGGTTTTCCGTTTCGGGACAGATTGTGATTTGACCCTGGAAAGATAGATAAACGAACAGTTTTTCGTAAAAATTTCAAATGAATGAAAAGTTGCTCTGCCTGTTCTACTGGACAACGATAATCATGTTCGCCATGAATTATCAGTAGAGGAGTATCTATCATTTCAACGTAAGTGATAGGAGAAATACATGTAAGCTCTTTTTGGTCTTTTACAAAATTTAAATTGTGCTCATTCTCTGCAAAAAAGTATCCGATATCACTTACCCCTGTGAAACTATTCCAATTAGATATACTCCGTTGGGTCACAGCCGCTTTAAATCTGTTAGTGTGACCAATGATCCAATTAGTCATAAAACCACCATAGCTCCCCCCTATAACCCCTACACGAGCTTTATCAACCCAATCCCATTTTTCAACATAATCAACAAAAGCCATTAAGTCCTCATAATCTTTTCCACCATAGTCACCAATAACACCGTTGGCAAATTTTTGTCCATAACCTTGACTTCCACGTGGATTACAATATATTACACCATATCCGTGAGCAGCCAACAGTTGAAACTCATGGAAGAAAGAATTAGAGTACATAGCATGAGGTCCTCCGTGGATTTCAAGAACCGTAGGATAAACTTTTCCTTCTTCAAAATCAACAGGTTTTATATACCAACCCAGAATCTCCCAATCATCTGCCCCAGTAAAAGTAACTTCCTCAGGTTGAGCAAGTACTAATTCTTCAAGAAGTTCCTTATTGATTTGAGTCAACTGCTTCTCAGTTTTAGTTATTAGATCAAAAATAGCCAAATCTCCTGGTATTAGAGAATCAGTATAAGCAAAAGCAATTTTTATCCGGTCCACATCCATACTAAATCCAAAAATTTGCCTTTCTCCACCGACTACTTTCTCAATAGAACCATCCAGACCAATAGAATAGATTGCAGAATTACCGTAAGCAGAAACTACTGAGTAAACGAACTGTCCATCAAAAGACCATTGAGGGCCAGGAATAGTGCCTCCTGCTCTTAGATCACTCATGCAATAATCTCCAATAGTGAGTTCCTGATCTACTGCTAATCTTTTTAAAGTACCATCTGTCAGATCACTAATCCAGATTTGATTTAATGTTGCAAATTTATGCTCATGTCTGTTACCATAAAAAGCAATCTTGCTGCCATCTGGCGACCATGTAAGCGAACCTCCCATAAATCCCTCTGATATAATATTCTCTATTTTTTTGGTTGAAAGATCTAAAATCTGAATTTGAATCTCTCCAGGTTTATAGTCAGGATCATCAATCTCACTAACTAAAGCAAGTTTTTTTCCATCTGGAGACCAAGTCGCACTAAAATAATTACGTTCTTCTGTTGTAACCTGTACGGGATCTCCACCATCTAAACCAACTATCCATACATGAGATTTTTTTTCTGTTAAAAAGCCCCTACCATCTGCTTTATAAGAAAGATTATCGATCACCTTTACTTTCCTTGCAGATTCTTTTCTCTCTTTCTCTTTTTCTGCATCTGTCTTTTCCCTTAAAAGAGTCTCCATTTCATCAGTCTGAGCTACTTCAGAAAATAAAGCAATCCTCTTACCGTCAGGAGCCCAATCAAATTTTATAACTCCATTGTGTAATTGAGTCAACTGTTTTGCTTCACCGCCATGACGATTAATTAACCAGATTTGACGTTCTCCACTTCGATTAGAAATGAATGCTAGTTGATTTCCTAACGGAGCCCAACGAGTCATTGAATCCACCTTTGTCGTATTAGTTAACTGAACTTGTTTACCTTCCTCATTTACTAAAAAGATCTGTGACTGATAATCTTTCTCTTCATTTACTGTTGTTAAAGTAAAAGCCACTTCATTTCCCGCTGGTGAAATTTGCGGATCAGAGACAAATTTCATCAAATATAAATCCTCAGCATTTATCTTGCGTTTTTTATTCATATTTTCCGCCTCCATAGAAATATTCTCTAGTATTTAATTCGTGTTATAGAAATAAAAATCCTTGTCCTTTTTTCAAAAAAATAATTCAGAATTATAAATCTTTTAGCTTCCTCAAAAATAATTTATAAATAAAGAAGGATATTTATTTCGGAATGTGAAATCAGTAGAGAGGAATTTAGAAAGAAGGTGATCGTGAATGAATCAATCAACAGAAAATGTTATTGAAGAACAAGTAATCTCTCATAGTCAGATCAGGCGAAATATTCTCAAACTTGCCTGGCCAATTATTGTGGAGATGGGTTTGATAACTCTTGTTGAGATTGCAGATATGATAATGGTTGGAAAATTGGGAGTAAATTCTTTAAACGCTATCGGATTAACCATACAACCTTTAATGTTATGGTTGATTATTTTTAATGGTCTTAGTGTAGGTACTACTGCTCTAGTTGCGCGTTTTATTGGTGAACGAAATGGTAAATTAGCAAATAGAACCTTTCAACAATCACTTTTGGGTGGAATCTTTTTAGCTTTCATATTAAGCATCCTGCTTTATTTTGTAGCGCCAACAATCCTCTTTTTAATGAATGCAAAGACAGAAAAAATTGTCCAGTTAGGAACTGGATATATACGCTGGCTCATACCAGGGCTTTTTTTTCAATGTCAGTTTATAATAATCTCCTCCGCGTTACGTGGAGCAGGTGATACAAAAACGCCTATGTTTGCAAATGTGCTAATAAATATTTTAAATGTTACTGGAAATTATCTCTTTATCTATGGAATCGGAATCTTTCCACAACTAGGAGTTTATGGAGCAGCCTTAGCATCCACTATTGCTAGAATAACTGGTTTTACAGTTCTCATGATTCTTCTTCAAAAAAACCGTTCAATTTTAAAAATCGAGTGGAGTAAATTATTAAAAGTTGATTGGCCAATCCTAAAAAGAATAATACGGATTGGCGCACCTGCAGCTGGCGAGCAGGCAGCTTTAAGAATCGGTCAAACTCTCTTTGCAAGGGTAGTCAGTTCTCTAGGTACTGTCGCTTTTGCTGCTCATACTTCTTCGATCAATGCAGAATCCATCTCCTATTTGCCAGGGTGGGGATTTTCAGTAGCAGCAACTACTATAGTCGGACAAAAATTAGGAGAAGGTAAGCCTAAAGAAGCTGAAACCAGTGGAATTGTCTCTATGAAGTTTGGAATCGCGATCATGGCTTTCATGGGTATTATATTTTTGATCTTTCCAGAATATTTAATGCGTCTTTATACAGATATGTCAGATCCAAACGCTCAAGAATTCATTCGTTTGGGAGCTAGGAATCTTAGAATTGTTGCTATTGCACAGATTCCAATGGCAACACAATTTGTTCTTGCTGGAGCTCTAAGAGGTGCAGGATATACAAAACCTGTTCTTTATAGTACCGTTGCTGGTGTATGGATTGGACGTTTACTCTTTTCATATATTTTCATCTTCCATTTAGGTTGGGGATTAATTGGAGCCTGGATAGCGATGAATATTGATTGGTTTGTGAGAAGTAGTTATGTCATTTTCCTTTGGAAGAAAGGTGAATGGAAAAATGTTAAAGTATGATATTTAAAACTATCTTTTTCTATAATAAATTTTTCTAAGATAGTGAAAACTAGTTTCAGAAGCTTAAACAAAGAAGGAAACTTATGTTAAAAGAAAACATCCAAGATGCTTTAAATAAGCAGATCAATGCTGAATTTTACTCTTCTTACTTATACCTCTCCATGTCAACATATTTTGAATCAACTAATTTGAGTGGATTTGCGAATTGGATGAGGATACAAGCTCAAGAAGAATTAACTCATGCAATTAAGATTTATGATTTTGTAAATGAACCTGGTGGAAAAGTAACCCTCACAGCTATTGAGACTCCCCAAACCGATTGGGCTACTTCACTGGCTGCTTTTGAAGATGCTTATCAACATGAACAAAAAATTACTGGATGGATCAATGATCTAGTCGATCTAGCAGTAAATGAAAGAGATCATGCTACAAATAATTTTCTAAAGTGGTTTGTCGATGAACAAGTCGAAGAAGAAGCGTCAGCTGAAGGGGTACTTCAAAAACTTAAGCTTATTGGTGATTCTGGTAGTGGATTATTTATGATGGATCACGAACTAGGCCAGCGCGTCTTCACTCCTGATTCAAGCCAGAGCAATGGATGAAATTAGTTAAATTTATTTTACAGCAAAAATCCCAGATCAATAGATCTGGGATTTTGCTGTAATACAAGTTTTGGGGGGTATAAAATTTTTTATTTCTTATTGATTCTTTTCATAATCCTTACTTGTTCTCTTATGTACTCTTTATTTAAACTATGCAGTTCAAACATAGTAAACAGCTCCTTCAACTTTTTTCGGTTAAACTAAACTTACCAACGCTGTTGGGACTT
The DNA here is from genome assembly GCA_023128035.1 of Halanaerobiales bacterium. Next base: position 7,128 of record JAGMES010000055.1, read on the forward strand.
TTTAATTTTGTTCTGTCCCCTTTTGTACTCTGTTTGCAGATCTAACATCATAATAACTCCTCCTTTATACTTTTGATGTAGACCCACTACTCAATTTCAATCTACTTTGGGCATTACCGTTTTGCTTTTCGAGCTCTTCTCATTTCCTCCACTTCACTTTTCTTTTCCTGCAAAATCACTTTTACTAGTTCATGATCGAGTAACATCTCCCAATCACCTCCTGAAGTGTAGGTTTACTTTTGTATAAATTCTGAATATACTCACCATCTATATAATCGCCCTTTAAAATGTTAAATAGGCGTTACATTTCCTTATATTTCTTTTCTCTTACATCCTCATTATAGTCATTTCTATCTATCCTGTCAACCCCATTTTTTAAAAAACTTTAAGATATTTAATTTACGAATTAATATGATTAATTTTAATCTTCCAAAATTTCTGAAAAATCAATTTATGTTCTTAAATATTCTGATAATTACTACATCTTTCGCGCCTATGTATCAAAAAAACCTCACTTCCCACAAAATAATACATGGTCAGTAAGGTTATGATTTATAGTCGAGATATGAACTCCCGCTGAATTTTTAAAATTATTGTAAGACTTTCACCCCCACCTAAAGAGAAGGGGTTTCTGAAATGTCGTTATACAAATTTAGAAACTCCCCGGCCTCCAAGATAATTGAATTTTTTCCCTTGATATGTGTCAAGTTCCTTTATTCTTTTATCCATCTTAGCTTTGATCTGTGCCCAATGATAACCCCAATTACAAAAAATGGCTCTATCCTTTGGTGCCCGAGCTAAAAAACGTCCAATTGCAATCGAAGGATCAAGATACTCTAAAAATGTAATAACCCGCTCAATATATTCTTCCATGGTAATTATCTCAAATTTTCCTCTTTCAAACTCACTCGCCAAACGAGTTCCTTTAATAATATATAGAGAATGAATCTTCACATGTTCTACACCGAAGGCAGAAAGAATTTTTGCACATTCAATCGCATCTTCTAAGGTATCACCTGGAAGATTCAAAATAATATGTGCACAAATTTCAAATCCGTATTTCTGAATTTTAAGTACTGAATCTACAAATTCTGCCAGAGTATGACCACGATTAAGTGAACGGAGAGTGTGATAATTTACCGTCTGTAAACCTAGTTCAATTCCAATTTCCACTCCTTTATTAGCTTTTACATCAGCTAAACTGTCTAAATAAGCAGGATGGATACAATCAGGTCTGGTAGATATATTAATCTCTACAATATCCTCAATACAGGCTTCATAGAGATTCTGACGAAAATCTTTCAAAGGAAGATATGTATTGGTGAAATTCTGAAAATAAGCAATAAATTTATTTGCACGATAATTTTCACGAATGTAATCCATATTCTTTAACAATTGTTCCCTAACAGAGAGTTGATTAGATAAACTTTCAAATCCAGCCGCTTCATCTCCACAAAATGTACAACCCATAGTTCCAAGTTCACCATCACGATTTGGACAGGTTAAGGGTAGATTAATCGGTAGTTTGTATACTTTCTCACCATACTTTTCCTTCAAATACTCAGAATAAACTTTATATCTTGGTTTATTATCCAACAATATCACCTCAAATATATTCTATCCTCTTGTTTATCTAGACATGCTATAATTAATATTGCATATTTTAATTTTTTATATTTCCAATCCTGGAGCATATTTTTCAAGCAAGTCATCTGTGATAATATGGGTTTTACAAAGTTCAGCATACATTTTTCCACTAGAGCGAATTTTTCTCTCAAGTGTCTTATAATTAACTTCTACCAAACCAAAGCGAGAACTAAGTCCTTCAGCCCATTCAAAATTATCCATCGTTGACCAATGATAATATCTTTCAACCGGAATACCTTCATCTCGTGCTTTTTGGATCATCTGTAGATGTTTGAGTATAAATGCAGATCTCTTAGAATCATCTTCATTAGCAATGCCATTTTCAGTAATATAAATTGGCATTCCATGTTGGCCTAACTCTTTTAAAATACGATACAGACCATCTGGATAAATCTCCCATCCCAAATCACTTGTTTCATTCGTTGAATTGGTAATACGCTTCATAAATGTATCTTTTGGATTAATACTAAATTTTATCAGATCACGACTGTAATAATTCAGTCCAATAAAATCACAGAATGGTCCCACGCCCCAAGGTTGGCCTGTGCCCAATGGAAGGATCAATTGACCGTTTATCATTGCCTCTAACACAAGTTTATTATTCAAACGATCAGCTATACGCGCAGACATTCGATCTAATGGATTCTTCTGATTTATAGGATCAAAATTTCGCATATGATGAGAAATACCCACCTTTACGGGTAAATCTCTATCTTTGTATATCTGATGAATCACCTGATATGCTTGAACATGAGCATGTAACATATTCTTCAAGACTTTAAATCCTGTAAATGGCTCTTTTTTTCCAGGAGGCCAAATGCCATATGCATAACCATGAACAACATAAACGAAAGGTTCATTTATCGTGATCCATTCGTCGACTAAGTCAGCCAGTCCATCTACAACATATCGAACATATCTAGAGAAGCGATCTGCTATATCAGATTTCTCCCAACCGCCGATATCCATTAACCATTCTGGATTAACAAAATGATGAAGTGTTACTAATGGACGAATCCCTTTATCCCGTAAAAGCTGTAGCTCATATCTATAACGATCTAAAGCATCATCATCAAACGCCTCAGCTCTAGGTTGAACTCTGCCCCATTCAATTCCCAAACGATAAATTTGGTGATTCATTTTTTTCAAAAGCTCACTATCTTCTTCAATTCGATTCCAGTGGTCACAAGCAATCTCTCCAGAAGTGCCATCAGAAATATTTCCAGGAAGTTGACACCACTTATGCCAGTCTGAATTGATTATACCGCCCTCAATCTGATACGGTGCTGTAGCACTTCCAAGTAGAAGATCCTGATCCAATTTTAGTACCATAATATAGTACCTCCTTATTTAACAACATTTTCGGAAGAAAGAAATCCCCCATTTTCCTTAAGTGGGGGTAAAATTAATATCACCTTTTTTGTAAAAGTACACCATCTTTGATGGTGCCATCTACTTCCGAAATGTTAAACGAAACTACCTTTCAATAATAATTCTTCACGGAAGACAATTTTTCCTCTTTTTTAAGAAAAGTACTGAATAATAGTTCTAAATTAAATCCCTTTTTTGTTAATTATTTCTTTGACTCTACTTACCATCTCTACCGTACTCATCTCTCCTAGATTAAACCACATTATCTCTTTATCTCGTTTAAACCAGGTTATTTGCCGTTTGGCAAAATGCCTGGTATCACGCTTTAAGAGATAAATTGCTTTATCAAGATCATATTCACCCTTCAAATAACCAACAATCTCTTTGTAGCCTAATCCCTGCATAGATATTAAATCAGGAGAATATCCTTCGTCAATAAGTACCTTCACTTCTTCAACTAAACCAGCTTTTATCATTAAATCAATCCGAACATTGATTCGTTGATATAATTCCTCTCTATCCCGTTTTAGACCAATTTTAATCATGTTATATCTTTTAGGTTGTTCTAATGCTCGTTTCTGCCAATAACTTGCTGTTTTCTTAGTTTGACGATATACTTCAATCCCACGAATTACTCTTCTTAAATCATTAGGATGGAGCTTTTCAGCTAATTCTACATCAACTTCTTTAAGTAGATTATGTACAGCCTCATTTCCCTTTTCTTCTGCTAAACTATGCATTTCATCTCTAAATTCCCAGTCAGTCTCCATTTCAGGAAAGACAAACCCCTCTATAACTGCTTGAAAATATAAACCGGTTCCACCAACTAACATTGGAATTGCATCACGGTTATAGATCTTAGGGATTAATTTCTCTACACGAGATTGAAAATTAGCAACAGTAAAGTCCTGATCTGGTTCAATACAGTCTATTAAGTAATGAGGAACCATTGCCAACTCCTGAAGAGTAGGTTTAGCAGTACCTATGTTCATTTTTTTATAAATTTGCATTGAATCTGCAGAAATAATTTCACCGTTGATCTCTTGGGCTAAAGCTAATGCAAAATCAGTCTTTCCCACTGCTGTAGAACCTGCAATTGCAAGTAAAGGGTACATTTTTCCACTCCATTTCTAAGTTCTACTTTGTATATCTCTCTTCCTCAATAGAAACTATTATATCTCTCAATACTAATTTTGACAAGTCTAAAAAAGTCCATCTCAAATTTTTTTTGAGATGGACTAATCATTATACTTATCTCAAATTCGCTGAAAAGCTTTTAACAGTTCTTTTTCTGAAACTTGAAAGAAAATCGGCCTCCCATGAGGACAGAACCGGGGATTCTCCGTCTTGCTCAATTCCTGTAACAATCGAATCATCTCACCCTGTTCTAAGTATTCACCTGCTTTGATAGCGCCCTTACAAGCCATAATGGTAATCAATTTTTTATACAATCGACCTCGATCTCCAGCTTTTTTCTCCTCTAAAACCATATCAACTATCTCCAAAAATAAATCCTTATCAGGTCGTTCATCTAATCTACGAGGAACAGCATTAATTATAATAGTATTTCCACCAAAATGCTCCACTTCAAAACCCATTTGGTTAAATAACTCTTGATTTTCTAATATAACCTGAATTTCTTTCAATGTAAGTTCCAATGTTAGCGGAATTAAAAGTGTTTGAGATGAGATCCCTTTTTCACGAAATCTATCCATTAATTCTTCATACAAAATCCGTTCATGAACTACATGCTGGTCAAAGACATAAAAACCATCTTTACTCTCGGCAATAATGTAAGTTTTATGAATCTGACCTATGGGTAAAAGCTGAGCTATGAAGGCTCCTGGCCCTTTTGTGCTGGAAACAGATTTACCTGAATCGGAAACCATTTCTTCGTCTATCTCTTCTATCTTAGAAGGTACTTTGGAAACAGACTTATAAGAATCTCTTTCCTTAACAGAAATATTTTTACCATAGTAGGCCTGTTTCGGGCCTCTTTCCTTCTCCTGCACACGATATTTCGGGTCCCAATTCTTCGGGTTATAGTCTAATTTTGCTAGTCTTTCTGCCACTCGATTAGCAGAAGATTCTACATCTTCAGTTATATGATAATTGATACCGGCATTTGCATCAGTATTAGCATCAGTAATAGTACTTGCATCCATACCTGCATCAGTACCGGTATCAAAACTTATATCGGTATCTATATGCTCATTCTCTTTAAAAAGTGAAGTCAATTCAGCCTTTTCCTGTTGTTGATTCTTGTTATTTATTAAGCGAGGTTTAGGCAAATCATAATCAGCATTCAATAAAGCCTGACGAATTCCCTTTGTCACCACCTCCATCACCATCTCTGGTCTACTAAACTTAACTTCAAATTTAGCAGGATGTACATTCACATCAACATGGATGGGGTTTATCTTTATAAATAAAAATCCGATTGGATGACGTTTATCAGGCAAAAGGTTATTATAGGCCTCGCCTACGCCTCTACTTAAAAGTACACTTTTCACATATCTTCCGTTCACATAAAAAGACTGATGCTTTCGAGAAGAGCGATACACAGTAGGCCGGGTAACATATCCCCAAACTTTAATATAACATTCCTCATAATCTACTTCAATGAGATTATCCACCAAATCTCGCCCATAGACACTTAAGACTGTATCTAAAAATCGTCCTGTTCCTGGAGTCCTATTGACTAATTTCTTATTATGTGAAAGACTCATACCAATTTGAGGATTTGCTAAAGAAACTCTATTGAATAAGTCGCTAATTTGACCCAATTCAGTGGTTATTGATTTCAAATATTTATATCTAGCTGGAGTATTAAAAAATAAATTCTCCACAAGAAAATCTGTCCCCACAGCCATACCTATCTCACGCTGATCTTTCACCTCTCCCCCCTCAATTCTTAAAAGGGTGCCTACTGATTCATCAGCTGTTCTGCTCTGAATCGTCACCTTACTCACTGAAGCAATGCTCGGTAAAGCTTCACCACGAAATCCTAAGGTACGAATTGAAAAAATATCTGAAGATTCTCTAATCTTGCTGGTAGCATGACGTTCAAATGCAGTAAGAATATCTTCTTTACTAATTCCTTCTCCATTATCCAAAACGCGAATACTTGTTCGCCCTCCATCAATAATTTCGACTTTAATTCGCTTACTTCCTGCATCAATCGAATTTTCTATCAACTCTTTTACAACTGAGGCTGGACGTTCAACCACCTCACCTGCGGCGATCTGATTTGCTACTCTTTCACTAAGAACTATAATTTTTGAAGCCATTTCATCACTTCCCCTCTGCCTCTTTCTTCAATTGATAGAGAAGATTCATTGCATCCATAGGTGTAATAGACATAATATCTATCTCACGCAATCTATCTACTATAGGATGCTTTGTAGGTGTAAAAAGAGAAAGTTGCTGTTCTTTCACAGATTGAGGTTCTTCTTTCAAAATAGGTTTAGATATTTCCACTGAAACTGCAACCTCTTCCTCACTTTCCATAAGTGGACTAGTATTCTCCTTCTCTAATCGTTGAAGAATTTCTCTAGCTTTAGCAAGTATTTCTTGTGGTAAGCCTGCAAGACGGGCTACCTCAATTCCATAACTTTGATCAGCAGCCCCTGGAATAATCTCATGTCTAAAAACGATTCCATCCCGTTCATTTTCTTCTACAGCAATATTATAATTTTTGACCCCTTCCAACTGATCCTCTAAAACAGTCAGCTCATGATAATGAGTGGCAAACAAAGTTCTAGCTCCAATACGTTCACAATTATGAATATATTCAATCACAGCCCAAGCTATGCTTAAACCATCATATGTGCTAGTTCCACGACCTACTTCATCTAAAATGATTAGACTCTGTTTTGTTGCATGATGAACAATATTTGCTACTTCATTCATCTCTACCATAAAAGTACTCTGGCCAGTCGTCAAATCATCACTTGCTCCAACCCGAGTAAAAATTCGATCTACCAGGCCTATATTAGCTTGTTCAGCGGGAACAAAAGAACCAATCTGAGCCATTAAAGTAATTAATGCGACCTGACGCATATACGTGGATTTACCGGACATGTTTGGCCCAGTTATAATCGTAAACCTGGATCTATCTCCATCAAGATAAGTATTATTAGGAATAAAAGGCTGATCAATTAAATCTTCCACAACTGGATGACGTCCTTTGATAATCTCCAGTTCGCCATCAGTAGTTACAATTGGGCGAATATATTGATTTTCTATTGTAACTACAGCAAAAGAGACCAATACATCCAATTGTGCTAAAACCTCAGCACTTTCCTGAATCCGACGCATCTCTTGAGCGACTTGATCTCGAATTTTAACAAAGATTTCATATTCGAGGAGAACACTCTTTTCTTCTGCTCCCAGAATCAAAGATTCTTTCTCCTTTAACTCAGGAGTTACATACCGTTCACAATTTGAAAGCGTTTGTTTACGAATATAATCCTCAGGAACCAAATGCAAATTAGATTTTGTCACTTCTAAAAAATACCCAAAAATTTTATTGAAACCAACTTTTAAAGATTTAATACCTGTCCGCCCTCGCTCCTGTTGCTGAAGGCGAGTTATCCATTCTTTTCCATTAGTTGAAGCATCACGTAAGCGATCTAATTCTTCTTGAAAACCTTCTTTAATCAAACCACCATCTTTTAGAGAAGTTGGTGGCTCGTCCAGAATCGCAGTCTCAATCAAGGATACTACATCTTCTGAAAGATCTAAACTTTTACGTAAAAATTGCAGACGCGGTGATGTAAAAGAAGCTAAAATTTTATCAACCTCAGGTAATTTTGAGAGAGACTGTTTCAATGCTATCAAATCTCGACCATTGGCAGAACCATACACAATCCGTCCTAAAAGCCGCTCAATATCATAAATGCCTTTTAAAGTTTCCTTTAAACTTTCCAACTCATATAAATGATTGATCAATTCATCCACAGATGAAAGTCGCTCTTCGATCTTTTCTTGACTCAATAAAGGTTGATGAATCCAATGTTTTAACTTTCTGCTACCCATAGCCGTAACAGTGCGATCAAGAACTCCCAACAAACTCCCACGACGTTTTCCATCCCGAAGAGTGGCAGTTAATTCTAAATTCCGCCGCGTAGCAGCATCCAAAATCATATATTCTTGATTTGAATATGTTTTCAACCGATTGATATGGCTCAAACTACGTTTCTGAGTTTCATTTAAATAATTCATAATACCACCTGCAGCAATGGTTGCTGTTTTTAAGCCTTCACATCCAAAACCATGTAAGGTTTTTGTATTAAAATGTTCAATCAACAATTGATATGCTGTTTGATAATTAAAATTATCTGGCATAATATTTATAACTATATTTGACTGTTGGCGTAAAAAACTCTCAATGACAGGGTAATCTTTTAATTCAGAAGAGATGATCAATTCACTGGGTTGAATTCTAGATAACTCATCAATCACCTTATTAACAACCCAATCAAACTCAGTTACTGCAAATTCTCCCGTAGAGATATCAACATAAGCAAATCCTAGTTGATTCTGATGCAAGATAAGTGCACCCAGATAGTTATTTTTATCATCCTGCAAAATAGTACTATCTAAAGCTGTTCCTGGCGTAATAACCCGAACTACATCACGACGAACCAGACCTTTCGCTTCACTAACATCTTCCACCTGCTCACAAATGGCCACCCGATATCCCTTTTTGATCAGTTGAGCAATATAATTATCAGCTGAATGATGAGGAACACCAGCCATAGGTGTTTTTTTACCTCCACCTTTATTTCTAGAAGTTAAAGCAATCTCTAACTCTCGTGAAGCAACCTCAGCATCCTCGTTAAACATTTCATAAAAGTCACCCATACGGAAAAATAGCAAACAATCCGTATATTGTCTCTTTATTGCATTATATTGTTTCATCATTGGCGTTAGTTCGCTCAAATCCAACACTCCTTTAATGATCTATTTTCTTGCTTAATGTACTTTATAAGTTAATCTGGTTCGTATTTTTGATAGTCTTTGAAAAATGTTTTAAGTTCGCCTCTAACTAATTATTATATCATAGTTTTTCAGATAAATAAAGTTAATGGACTCAAGGTACAAACTAAAAAAAGAAGGAAAAATACATGTAAAAAGCGAATTCCTATTAGAGAAAGATAAATTAACGGAGGTAATTGAAATGAAAAGATTATTTTTCATTGGCAACATATTTCTTATTATTTTTACCGTGTTAATATTTGTAAATGTGGCTGTTATGGCTGACGAAGAACCAAAGGCCTACCAAAAACCCCTGGTAATGTTACATTTTGACGACAGTTACATAGGAGTTTATGAAAACGCATTCCCACTGATGGAGGAACACGGTTATCAAGGAACGATTTATGTGCCGACTAACTTTATAGATCGCCCTGATCATACTCTATTGACACAACTAATCGAAATGGAAGAAGCAGGATGGGTGATTGGGTCTCATACTCGAACACACCCTGATCTGATGGAATTAGATGATGCTGCATTGTATGATGAAATTGTTGGATCACGTAATTTATTAATCAGCCGTAAATTGATTAACATCGATACTGCACATTTTTGTAGTCCAATGACAGTCTGGAACCCCATGGTAGAAACATTTGTTAAAACTCATTACATTTCTGGTCGGGGTAAAGAATTGGTTATCTTCGCTACAGAGAAACAACCAAAACAGCATGTACGAGTTGTTTTGAAAACTACATCTCTCAATGCTATTAAACAGTGGATTTGGGACGCTCATCAGGACAATGCCTGGTTAATCTTAATATTTCACGAAGTCGCCGATGATGGTAATGAATATTTCTTTCCACCTGACAGATTTGCTAAAACATTAGATTTATTTGAAAAGTTTGGTTCTAGAATTGTAACTGTACAAGAAGCGGTTGAAGAGTGGATAGACGATAATAAAAATAAATAAAATATCTAAAATAAAAAAAGACCGTGCCGATCAAATTAGCACGGTCTTTTAGTCTTTACTTATATCATCAATTAAAACATACAACTTTTTTTCAATCGTTCCATCAATGCTTTTTTATCAACTTCATTCATTGGCCCATCGAATTTTTCTCTCAGGATAGCGTTAAACATTTTGACAAACTCAGTAAATTGTTCAACACTCATTCCATGTCCCAACAGGTTAGGAATAATCCAAAAATCAAAGTTATACTGTTCAAGCCAGATAGAATTCTTTACAGATAAAAAGATTTTATCAATCCATTCACTGGCCTGCTTGGAATTCATGGTGAAATGACTCCATTCAAAACTCTGACCAGTGATCTTATATTTATCTTTATACTGGAAAATTGGAGTAACTGGATCACAATACCACATCTGTACCCGATAAAAAGTAGGTTTTGTTTCTTCAATAAAATCAATTGTCTGTTGAACTGTTTCATCTGTTTCACCAGGAAAACCTGCTATAAATGAAGCAAAACTTAATATACCTGCTTCGTTTAATAAAGCAATTCCTTCTTTATACTTATGAATAGTTGCATGTTTGTTCATTTTTTCTAATACTTCTGGACTTCCTGATTCGATTCCTAAAAATACTCCTTTACAACCACTATCTTTCATTAGTTGAACTGTTTCTTCATCCATATGCTGACAGCGTAGATAAGAGAACCAGTTAAAATCATACTCATTCCGAATCATCATTTTACAGATTTCTTTAAAACGATCAAGAGGTACATTAAATGTATCATCTATAAAAGCAATATTTTTAACTGTTCCAAGACTTTTAATGTAATTCAATTCTTTCTCAACTGTTTCAACAGATGTATATGTATAATTACCAGCTCTGATTGGGTAACCACAAAAAGCACAGCTATATGCACACCCTCTAGCAGTTCGTAACTGAACTGTTCGCCCAATACGTGAAGAATCAAAGATACTCCAATCAATCACATTCTCATCTAAGTTATTATCCTCAAACGAGGTTGATGTTGTAACGAAACCCTTACCTTTTTTATATGTTATGTTTTCAATATCATCAAAAGATTTTTTATTAATATAAGCATCAACAATTCGATATAGAGCATATTCACCTTGTGAACTATTTACATAAAAATCTCCACCAATAGATTTCAATAAAAATTCTAAAGTAATCTCGTCATTTACAACGAATTGATTTCCAACAAATGGCCCACCAATGATTATCTTTGCTTTGGAGTTATGTTTCTTAATAAAAGAAATAATCTCAATTAAAGGCATCGGAGAGACATAAAATGTAGTTGTAATCGCAATGGTTTTAACATCTTGTTTCAAAAGAGATGCTAATTTATCCTTTTCTAATTGAAATACATTGACATAACCTGTTTTAAATCCCCGTTTTTCAAGGTAACTACTGAGGTATGCTACTGCTAAACTTAATGGTTCTGCGCAGTTTAAATTACTGTCCTTTCCAGTTACTCTTTTTCTAAATTCATTTAATAATCCCACAGGCGGATATTTTTTATTTTCTAATTCAATGAAGTTTAGGTTTAAATCTTTGTATGCTCCAGAATTCTGGCCCATGCTTCGCAAAACTGCTTCATATTGATTAAAATCTGGTTCATTGTACCCAATTAATAGACAATCAATTGATCTATTTGTTTCTTTAGCTTGCATTCTACATTTTCCCCCTTTTCGTAATCATAAAGTTTAAATTTTGAGCACATCACACTATTATCCCTGTGGATACTCTTCAAGATCTCTTTTGTATTATTATATTTTCTATTATAATTTTACCATTATAGCCAACTTTTTTCAAGTATTAATATCTATAAATTCTCAAATAAAAAAAAACAAGCAACCCCGTCGGTCACTTGTCTTATGCTTTTTACACAATTTCACCATAAAGATTCCAACTCTGCACCTTAGTAATCTTTACATTAATATACTTCCCAGTCAAATCCTCATCACCTTTTTCAAAGAGAACTATTTTATTAGTCCGAGTACGTCCTTGAAAACGCTGGGCATTACTTTTGCTCTCACCTCCAACGAGAACCTCAACAACTTGATCCTGAAATTTTTGATTTTGTTTTAAACTCTTTTTAGCCTGTAAATCCATCAATCTTTGTAATCTTTCTTTTTTCACTTCTTCTAAGACCTGTTCTTCATATTTAGCAGCAGGCGTCCCGGTACGACGTGAATATAAGAAAGTATAGGCAGCATCAAATTCAATCATATCCATTATTTTCATTGTTTCATTGAAATCTTCTTCTGTTTCACCAGGGAAACCAACAATAATGTCTGTGGAAATACTAGCATTTGGTACAGCATTTCTTATCTTTTTTACAAGATTTAAATATTGTTCCTGTGTATAACCCCGTTTCATCTGTTTCAAAATTCGATCTGAACCTGATTGAATTGGTAGATGAAAATGCTCACAAACTTTCTTACTCTCCTGAATTGTCTCAATTAACTTATCAGAAAAATCCCTTGGATGAGAAGTCATATATCGTATCCGCATTAATCCATCGATCTTATCCAGTTCTTTAAGCAAATCAGCAAAGTCAACTTTCTCCTCTTTAGAGTCTTTTCCATAAGAATTAACATTTTGTCCTAAGAGAGTAATTTCAGTCACTCCATCATCCACCAATCTGTTAACTTCAGCGATAATACTTTCCATAGAACGACTGCGCTCCCGACCACGAACATAAGGGACTATACAATATGTGCAGAAATTATTACAACCTAAGATAATTGAAACCCATGCTGAAAAAGCTGATTTACGTTCAGATGGTAATTCGGGAATAAGTTCTCTCCCTTCATTCCAAACATCAATCACTCTACTTCTGTCTGCTTGTACTTTTGAAATTAGCTCACCTAAAGTATGAATATTATGAGTTCCAAAGATTAAATCTACATGAGGATATTTCCTCTTTAATTCTTCAACCACATTTTCTTGCTGCATCATACAACCTGCTATTCCAATAATCATCTCTGGATTTTTACGTTTAATTGATTTTAATTCTCCAACTTTACCATACACCTTTAACTCAGCATTTTCTCGAATACAACATGTATTAAGAAGAACGATATCTGCATTTGCATAATTATCATTATATGTATAACCTAGCTCACGCAATTGTCCTGCTAATCTTTCAGAATCATGCTCATTCATCTGGCAGCCATATGTAATAATATGATAAGTACCCTTCGTTGTCATAAAAATTGCCTCCCTAAAAATTTGCTTTTCTTAGTTTACCCTTTTCCAAAAAATGAAATTCAATATCATTTATCAGTAGTCATTTTTTATTGTACAACAAAATCAAAAAAAAGACAATCTTATACTCAAAATTCTTTCAATTATAACAAGAATAAGCGACTCTTAAAGTCGCCTATTCTTGTTTTTAAAAATCATCAATTTTTCTCTTTTATAATCCATTCTTTTGCCTCATTAATCATTGCAGGAATATTAATGGTTACTTTTACTTCACTTGGTTTTAACCTAAACTTCATCTCATATTTCTTTCCCGTCAACTCTTTTCCGTCAATCTCTTCCACAACAACTTTATGCCCTAAACCTGGGATTTTTGCCACTTTTCTCTTGCCTTTTTTCACATCGCCTACTTCATCTCCATCAATCCATACCCGATAAGTAGTCGTAGCACTATAAGTAATATCTGCAATCGTAAAATCTTTGTTATCTACATATATTTTATGCTCTTTGCCAATGGAATAAAGGAAAACCCCGAAAATGATCAGTAAAACAACTAGACTAATTCTGATTATTTTTCTTTTCAAGATTTATTCCCCCCAATCGAGTTGCCTTGGCTCTGAGCTGTTTTTAAAGCATTTCTATGTGACGCTTGAGCTAATCGACGTGTATTCTCTTTTTCAACATGTTTCTTCCAGGCATATAATGCTAGAGAAATTGCGATAATTCCATAGGAAACAAATACTCTAAAGTGTTCACCTAATTGTGCCTCGCCAATCAATTCCTTTCCAGCCCGTGGTGATACTATAAATACTAGATGGAACAGTGTCGTTCCAATAAAAACATTAGGAATCGTAGCTTTTGCAACAGATGCTCCACCTATTAACAAGGCAGCAATTGCAAATGTTCCAATCTGCTCATGACTATTATAGGTATTCACCGTTCCAATATTTTGAAGGAAAATAATCTGCCCATAACAGGCTAGAATCGTAGAGATCACTATAGAAATTATTCTTGTTCGCTCAACGTTGATACCTGAATCCCTGGCTACATTCATATCCTGGCCTACTGTACGCATATCCTGACCAAGTTTTGTCTTTCTAAACCAGACAATGAATACACATAATGCAGCGATTACTAAAAAATTTGCAACAGGTATAGATATACCCCATAGTTTAAATGATAAGAAGTTATTTAAAACCTGTCTGATTCCCGCAAGATTTATGGCATTTCTAATTCCATATCCTCTTGGTAAAACTATTGCAGGATTTGAAACAGGAATTATATTTCCCATTCCATACAATACTACTAATTGATACACACCATTCATGAAGAATCCGAGCATAAGCCCTGTAACCATTTCTCTACCTTTCGCTCGGTTCAAAACGATTCCTGCAAAATAACCCAATAAAATTGCTATTGGTGTAGAAATCAACATTGCTAACATCAAACCTGGCATTCCTACTATACTCCAATTTGTGATGAAAATTAATCCTAATTGTCCCGCCATTGCTCCAAGAACTATACCAAAATTCATTCCCATACCTGCAATAACAGGTATAAGAAGTGCAAGAACAGTAAAAGAATTCCTTGAAAGGCGAGTTACCATCTCATTAATAAGATAATTATTCGAAAATCCAGATAATGGTATCGCAAATATCAAAAAGACAATAAACATTATAGGTACAGCATTATTGATCAAAAACCTACCAACTGGGTTCATCGTATTTATTAGATTCTGTTCTTTTTTCATGTTCTCACCTTCACTCTTCTTGTTAAAGCATATACTATCATACCATTAGAAACAATGATTCTAATGGTTTCTGACATATCACTCTTTATCACATTATTGATAATAGATGGAGCCATCGTTAAAATTCCCTGGAAGAGAAATACTCCAATAAGCACGTTTCTTATTGAGACCTTTCCAACTGAGGCTCCGCCAAGTAATATGGCTGCAACCGCTGGAAATGCCATATAAAAAGGAGCTAAATAAAGTTGGATAAATCCAAAGCTCTGTTGATAAACAATAATTCCAATTCCAGAAATTATAGTAGATAAAATTACTGAAATAATACGCATTTTATTTACATTAATTCCGGAAGATTTTGCAAATTTAGGGTTTGAACCTGCTGCAATCATAGACATTCCGGTCTTTGTTTTGAAAAATGCCCAAACTAAAAAACATAATAATCCGAAAAACAATATTGTACCAGTTGGAATCGTCAAATGATCGCCAATTTTTATTTGCAAAAAATCATTCAATACGTGAAACCAATATCTTTCAACACTGATTGTTGTCCTTAAACCTGAACCCCCGTATGCCCAAATCATACTTTTACTTTTAAATGGAAGAATCAGCCACATTATACACATAAAAGCAACGGATGAGAATCCTACATATGTTGCAACAACCATCTCATCACCTTTAACACGATTCAGAAGGAATCCATATAACATACCAAAAATAATTGCAAAAAAGATGGCTATTCCTATAGCTGTAAATAGTCCCAAAAAGCCTGTAGAATTCAACTCTATGCTACAAACTGCACCAAGCAATCCCGATATTACTCCTAATTGTAAACCAAAATTTAATCCACAGCCTGATTTTATCATCGGAACCAATGATAAGACTAAAACTCCATTCATGCCAAACCTGATTATTGTATCATGAAAAGAGGTATCTAAACGAATTCCCACAAAAGGTGCTAATACGAAAAGCATAAGTAAAAATAGACCTATAATCACTCGCGGTAAACCAACATTTTCAACAAATTTTTGGATTCGTTTACTCATTTGCAACCACCTTCTTTGTTTCAGATGTTTTTCCTAACATAAGTAATCCAAATTCAACCGGTTCCGCAGTTGGAGGCAAGATTCCAACGATTTTACCTTCATTCACAATTGCAATCCTGTCAGATATTGATCGGAGTTCTTCAAGCTCAGATGATGTTATAATAATTGTAGTACCGTATTCCTCATTATAACGTCGCAAAGTTTCTAATACTAAACTCTTTGCACCAACATCAATACCGCGAGTAGGTTCCGAAACGAACATTATTTCAGGTTTTAAAACAAAAGCTTTTGCCATACAAACCTTTTGCTGATTTCCTCCAGAGAGTTCACGAACTAATTGTTTTTCATCTACACATTTGATTTTTAAAGTTTCAATATATTCTTTTGAAACTTCTGTGAGAGCTTTATCATCACACCATTTAATTAATCCACCGAGTAAAGGCTTAATAAAATCTTCTTTCACTTGCATTGCTGTAAAGACTATATTCCAACTTAAAGGTTGATCTAGAAGTAGTCCAACACCTCTTCGATCTTCGGAAACAAAGGCCATTCCTTGTTTTAATACACTCTTTGAATTATTCAACTCGATTGGATTACCATTAAAAATTACTTTACCTTGTGCTGGATATAGCCCCATAATACCATTTGCAATTCCTAGCTTGCCTTGACCAGTAAGTCCACCGATTCCAAAAATTTCACCTTTCTTTATCTCTACCGAAATACCATTTACCTGTTCACCAGGCATATCTACCCACAAGTCATTTACTTCTAATATGACTTCTTCAATTTTTCTCGCTTTATTCGCCTTTAAAATATTCGCAGCCAAATCTCTTCCAACCATCAATTCAGCAATCTCGTTCGGATTTGTCTGGGGAGGAGTTAATTCTTTTTGAATTTCCCCATCTCTCAAGACAACAATTTTGTCACAACAATCCATTATCTCTTGCAAACGATGAGATATAAAGATAACTGACATTCCTTTATCAGCTAGTTTTCTAATTGCTTTCAAAACAATATCAGCCTCTGACTCTGTTAGAACAGCTGTTGGTTCATCTAGAACTAATAATTTTGTTGTTTTTCTATCAATTTCCCGGGCAATTTCAGTAAACTGTCTGTGCCCTACTGGCATTTCATTTACTAACATTTCTGAATGTAGATCTACTTCTAAAGTCTCAATTGCTTTCATAGCACGCTGTTTCATTTCCACTCGGTCAAGCACATTGAGACCGTCACCAAATACCTCCGATAAGTAATTATATTTGCTCGGTTCTCTATTCAAAAGAATATTCTCAGTCGCGGTAAATCCAGGAATCAAAACAAATTCTTGATGAACCATTCCTATTCCTGCTTCCAATGCTTCAAATGGAGAAGCAAAATTAACTTCTGCTCCATCAAAAATAATCTTTCCACCAAAACCACCTGTTTCGTGGATGACAGAAAGTCCAAAAAGAATGTTCATCAGTGTTGATTTACCAGCTCCGTTTTCTCCTACAAGACCAATAATCTCGCCCGGTTTTATTGTAAGATTCACATTATGAAGGACTTTATTACCATAAAAATCTTTACTGATATTCTCCATTTTTAATAAATATTTTTCATTATCATTCATTTGATCACCCTCAATCTTAATAAACGCTTAAAAATGGGGGAGGCAAATTTACCTCCCCCCTATTAATGCCGATGTAATAACTATGTAGATTATTTGCCTATTTCTTTATCAAAATATTTCTCAGGAACTTCTAAATCGGTCATATTTAAGAAACCTTTGCCGAACACATATGTATCTTGATAGACGAGGAAGTAATTTTCTCTTTCTACATCATCAGCATCAATATATAGACTTGCGTTCCAGCCAGCACCTGGAGTGTATTTAACAAATGCATCCATAATATCATCTTTTTCTAATAATTCAGAATTACCTTCGACAACTCTCTTAGCATGCTCTACTAAAGCTGCAGTGGTTGTAAAACCAAATGAGTAAGCCCAGGTTCCCATACGACCAGCGCCACCCTTTTCAACAACTTTAGCTTCAACTTTTTTCAAAATATTTGGCCAATTACCCTTATCAGATTCATCAAACTCAATACCTAAAGCACCTGGATAACCCATTGTTGGTGATGGAAGATCAGCTTCAACAAAATATCCACCTAAGTCAGCAACTCTCTTTAAAAGTGGTTCGGTATGAGCATCATTTGTACAGAAGAAAGCAGTTTTATCACCATAAGACTCTAACCATGCAGGAACTTTCTCAAGAATAAATTGCTGTGCGCCTGCAACACCAATATCACTAACAGGGTCTGGAGAACCCATATCAACAAATTCCATACCAAGATCTTTACAAGCTTCAGCCATAATATCTCTTCTTCTGGAAAGAAGCTCATAGCTCATATGTCTTGGGAATGAAATATGCATAAATGTATCTGCACCTAATTTTTTCGCAGCTGCAATAATCAGATAGCCACGTGCAATATTATCAGGATTTACAGCAAGATCGGAAACGTCAGCAACCATTACTGGATCTTCAGCAGGACTTCCTGTCAATAAAATAATATCAGGTCTCATCTCACGAATTCTTCTAAAAGCTTCTACTGTTCCTGGAACGCCCTGATTAACAACAATTGCCTTCATTAATGGATCATCAGCAAGACCCACGATTTGAGCGATTGTGGTTTCCATCTCCTGCATAAAATTATCTGGATAAGTCAAATGTGTAATCATACCACCCTTAGAAGCATCACCATATTCTTTAATTGCTTGTTCTGCTCCTCTAAGATCATCTTCACTTTGAGAAACTGTACCTGTAACAACCCCAATGTGGAACGGAGCATCTGCTAATGCAGAAGTAGTAAATAAACCTAATAACAACAATACCAATAAAACTTTTTTCATTCACATATCCTCCTTATTAAATATATTTTATAGCACTTTCTATATTTTTTATGTTTTATATAAAAAATATATGAATTGACTATAAACTTTTATTAACTAAACAAATTTATAAAATATTATAGATTATATTTTTTCCTATTGGATGGCTTTCTTAAATAGTTCTGCATTGATACTCATTTTCCTGCTTCACTTGTTATAAAATTTATTTTACTGGAGTACATGTTATACATATTCATAATTACATTTAGTTATTACTTATTGTCCAAAAAAGGATGGCAAAATTA
>JAGMES010000056.1 GCA_023128035.1 Halanaerobiales bacterium
CAAGCTTTTCTTGGCGTACTAACAACATCGTTCAATTGAAATAATGCAAACGTACTAATAAAAAGTACCATGATAAGTGCTAAAACTAAAGTCATTTTTCTCTTCATCTTCAATCACCTCCTTCTTTGAATTTACTTTTTAACTCATTCAATTCAATTTCTTCATTACGCATATTATATTTTTTTATAATGCTTTTAGCTTGATTTAAATAAATTCTACTTTTTTCCTTCTCACCTTCAATATATAATATTTGGCTTATCAAAAGGAAAATTCTACCCAAATCTCTTTCTTCTCTAGGAGCAAATCTATTTATCAAACCTTCCATGGCCAGGTTTAAAGCATTTTTACAATATTCCTTAACCAAAGTTGGATCGTCATCTACATAAGTCTTAGCAATTCCCAAATAACACGAAACAGTAACCTGCTTATAATGTTTATTTAGTAGATCATTTCCCAATCCTTTCTTATATAACTTCCGAGCATTTTTAATTTGACCTCTTGATAATTCGAGTTCTGCTAAATTGTGCAGAAGTAGACCGTAAACTATTGGGTCTGTATTAGGAGATAACAATTTTAAGGATTTTTCGTAATATTGCTTTGATATATTAATTTCACCTTGAAAATGATATAGTGTTCCTAATCCCATAAAAGTTCTTCCCTTAATAGAATCACTTTCATAATATTTTAAGAGTTCTATTGTCTCATTATATGCATTTTTGGCTTTAGAATAATCACCCTTTCGCATATGACAAGTAGCAATATTGAACATGGCGGTAATTTTTGGTAATATAGATAATTCTGAAATATCATTTGCCAACAGATTTAAGGTTGTCATATAACTTTGAATAGCTAAAAAGTATTTTTTTTCTGTAGAATATAATTTACCCTGTAAATTATAGAATTCAGCAACTGTATAATTATCTTTTTTATCACATAAACAATACCCTTTTTTCCACATTTCATGAGCTTTAGTAATATGTTTCATTTCAAGATGAGATTTAATCAGAAGAAGATAGATCTTAACCATTAAGTCAAACTTCTCGCGACTAATTGGTTCCAATAAATGTAGAGCAAACATCAGATTTCCGACAACAAGGTGATAATGGCCTAATTTAAATTCCGCTTCTGCCTGAAATAAAAATTTTTCTATTTCTTTTATCCCTTGGTTCATGCTATCTCCCCCATCTTATACTATCATTTTATTAGAGTTAATAGTCTTCTATAATACTTCGATAAATTCCTGCTTATTATTCTATTTTTATTTTTATTTTCTAATTTAATTGAATATTTCTTCTTTTAATTTATTTTTCATTATATACGAAAAAGCTCCTCGTTACCAAGGAGTTTTTCGTATAGAACTTTTAAATTTTAACTGAATATTGATCAATCTGATAACCTTTTGGCAGTTTATAAAATTCTAAACCTTCATTATCAATAAATTCCTCTAAAAGCTGAATCTGCTTTCTATTTAAAAAGGATGGATCAAAGACCAAACAAAAAGGAGTTTTACCAATAACAGTTTGAACAAGATCTATTTCTTCTTTTAGCATATTTAACTTATCTTCTTCTAAATAGCCAGAAAAAATCATTAGACCTAATTCATCTACTCCCATATCCTTCAATTCAGTTGCATTGAAGGCTTTCATTTTTGGAGTTGACCCCCCTAGAGGAAAATCAATGATAACACCAATTTTAATCTGACTCATTTTAAGTTCTTCTTTAACAGTAGCAAGTTGGAGGGGATGAACCCAGATAAGTTCTAAATCAGATTTTTCAATCTTTACACAAAGTCGTTTTAATTTTGCCTCATCCATCAATCCATGCAATAATCTTTCCTGCACCAGACCACCTCCAAAGTTTTACTAATACCCCTTCTGAGTGCCGCTAGTTCCTTTAACAATAGCCACGCTAGCACTAGCGCCTATTCTAGTTGCTCCGGCAGCGATCATTGCCTGAGCAGTCTCTAAATCACGAATTCCACCAGATGCTTTAACACCCATCTCTTTACCTACGGTCTTTCTCATTAAAGAGATATCTTCAAGTGTTGCACCACCAGGGCCAAATCCCGTCGCAGTCTTCACAAAATCAGCACCTGCATATTTACTCAATAGACAAGCTCTAACTTTCTCCTCATCTGTCAAAAGTGAAGTTTCCAAAATAACTTTCACTAATCCTTGACCACAGGCTGCTCCTACTACTGCTTCTATGTCCTTCTTCACCTGTGCATTATTTCCCGATTTTAATGCTCCCACGTTGATTACCATATCAATCTCAGTAGCTCCATTAGCAATAGCATCACGGGTTTCCATCGCTTTTGTAGTTGATGTGGTTGCTCCTAAGGGAAAACCAATTACAGTACAGACTTTAACTCCACTTCCGCGTAACCTTTTAGAGGCTAGTGCTACATAGCTAGGATTTACACAAACAGATGCAAATTTATATTTAGCGGCTTCATCACAAAGCTTTATAACATCATCTTCAGTAGCATTTGGCTTTAGAAGAGTATGGTCAATCATCTGACCTACTTCGCTATTCATAGGCTCTGCCCCTAAAGAAGCACTAACTCTATCTGCACCGCAATTGATCACATTAGCTACACCTGTCTTATTTAACTCTACACACAATCCACATCCTTCACAACCTGTTGTACCTTCAGGGCAAATACATGCAGCTGGAGATGACGAATTAGTTACTGTTTGACCAGAACAACTTACTGTTGTTGGTGAACTATTTTGATTGCACTCTTTGATTACCTGATTAATATCTTTGATCATAATCAGATCATAGGCTTTCATCAAACGCTGATACTCTTTCAGCTTTTGGCCTAATCCAAAGGTCAAACGTTTATTACCACTGGTCAGTAACTCTAGTTCACTGATTCCAACAAAAATCTTATTTTGATTAATCAATCCTCGCACTACGGCTCGGCTTGCTGCTTCATCTTCTAATAAATTAGCAATCTTACCTGCAAATCCAACCGATAAGTACGGAATATAAATAACAGCTTCTGTTGCTAGATCAAAAAGAGCCTTTGGCATTAATATTTCAAAACCCTCAATCTGAGTTTTCGTTCCATCAACATTCTTTGTAAGTGCCACCTGACCACCAATACCAGCATCTTTCAATGTTTTCAATTGAGTTAATGCATGGTTTAAACCTTCGCCCATACCGTCTAAAATGATGAGAATATTTCCACACCCATTTGTAGGCGCATTCACTCCAGACTTTTGGGCACTTTTTGGCAGTAGAGTCTCTACAGACAAACTGGGGTTATCCTTCATTGACGAAATAACTTTTTTCGCTGTTTCTTGAATCAAAGATTCCAAATTCATGATTCACACCACCTAACTCATTTCTTAAAAATCTGCTTTTTACCTAACTGGAGAGAATCAATAATTCCAATAATCACAGTATTTACTGGTTCTAGGGTCTCCACTTGCATTGCTAAACGAGCTGAAACACCTTCTTTTAACATCAAAACCAATTCACCCACACCTGCTCCTACAGTATCTACAGCAATCTCTTCTTTTCCAGAAGGCTCTCCTTCTAAATTTAGTGGCTGAATAATCATCAGTTTTCTGCCCTCATAAACCTTTTGCTTATGAGTAGATGTAATGGTTCCTTTAACAATCCCAATTTTCATCCGATTTTCACCCCAACTTCAGATAGATCAGCTTGATCGATGATTCCAACAATAGCAGCATCTACAGGAACTAGTTCTTCTTCAAAAGCAAGTCCTGCATCTTTACTACTTACAAGATATACCCATTCACCAGCACCTGTACCAATCGTATCAACTGCAACATGAGAATCACCATCATCTTTACCACTAGAATCGGTTGGCTGTATCACTAAAAGCTTCATCCCCTGTAAAGTAGGGTATTTTTGGGTTGCCACTACTCGTCCAACAATACGCCCGATATACATCAAAGACCCCCTTATCACGACTAATCCATTTCAATTCTCATTATTTTATTTACTCTCCGACTATGTCTTCCACCACTAAATGGTGTCTCTATCCAAGTCTTAACTATCTGTTTTGCTAAAAGATCACCAATCACTTTACCACCCAATGTTAAAACATTCGCATCATTATGGGATTTGCTGTTAAAAGCAGTAAGATGATCATAACACATCGCTGCTCTAACACCTTTTATCTTGTTAGCAGCCATACAAGACCCAATTCCAACACCATCTACAATAATTCCATATGTATAGCTTCCGTCTGCAATAGCCTGGGCCACCAAATAAGCAAAATCAGGATAATCGACAGAGTCTTCACTATTACAGCCAAAATCCCTAACTTCATAACCCAAATCTTCTCTAAGATATACTTTCATTTTTTCCTTTAAAGCAAAACCGCCATGGTCGCTGGCTATGACAATGGTTGGCTTCAAATTAAACACCTCACATTAACCTAAGATTTTTTCAACATCATCATGAGGACGTGGAATTACATGAATAGAAATTAATTCACCTATTCTCTGAGCGGCTTCTCCTCCAGCTTCTGTAGCTGCCTTTACAGCCCCAACATCACCGCGAACCATAACTGTTACATAACCTCCACCGACCTTCTCGTATTTTACTAAAGTAACATTTGCCGCTTTAACCATTGCATCTGCTGCCTCAACTGCTCCAACCAAACCTAACGTTTCGATCATACCTAATGCTTGTAATGCCATAAATTTACGCCTCCCTATTAATTTTAATATTTTTAATTACCATATTTTTTGAACCAAAGATGGATCCGGACGTGGAATCAGTACATTTCCAACAAAAACACCTTCCGATTCAATTACTTTTTTAGCTGCATCCATTGCAACTTGCACATCACTTACTGACCCTGTCAGATTGAAAAATGACTTACCACCAATTCCTTTTGCCAATCTAAGTTCAATCAGCTGAACTGATGCTGTTTTTACAGCCGTATCGGCAGCAATAATCCCTGATGCAACAGTAAAAGTCTCAAAAATACCCAAAGCTTCAACCTTTTCTACCTGTGTTGCAGCATTAATCGCTGGAAAAATATCTGGGTGAACATTAGGTATAATCAATTGATCTACTACCGCATCTTTACCCTGTAGCACTCCTGCTTCAACTGCGCTTTTTACAGCACCCACATCTCCACTGACCAGGATCATATATTTTCCTGGGCAGATGGTTAGAGTTTCAATCAGCTCAACCTGAGCCGTCTTAACCATCGTATCACAGGCGAGAAAACCTCTAGCTATGCTATTTAATTCAACCAATCCGATTGCTCTTTTCAGCGTCCGTACTTTCAGTATTCTCACCTCATTTATCTTCCTTCTACATGTATGTATTCATCAATATGTATCACTTTCCCATCAATCGATGCATGAACATTAGCACCTAACTGATCTTCCAGAACCTGGCCAATGATTTGACCAATCTTTACCTCTTCTCCAATCATTACGATTGGCTTTGCAGGAACACCAATATGCTGATGCAGAGGAATTTTGACGAGTTTTGGTGTCATCACCCGTTCACCAATCGGTGTAATCTTAGGTAAATCTTTAATTCCAAAACGTCCCTGCAACCTTTTTCCTGGAATCGCTCGATATTCGCGCATCGGCGAAGGATTTACTTTGCTTTTATCAGGCTGATTTTTCACTCCTGCTTTTCTAAGTTCTATTTTAATCGCTTGATTTATCTTTCTAGGTGAAAGCCCCATATCACAACCATAAATACAGAGACCACACTCAGAGCAAAGATATGCATTGATAAGATTTGGATCGCTTAAACTATGACTCACGGCTCGCATAATCTTGTGTGGTTTAATATCATGCCCCAATAGTCCGCGTGGACAAACCTGAGAACAACTCTCACACCGACAGCAAACCGATTTCGCTCTACGAATCATTTGTTCAACTGAGGTTTCTTTTTCCAAGATTAGTGGATTATCTAGTGGTAAAACAATAATTCCGCTGGTAGTTTTTGTTACCGGTTGTGATAGATCATTTACCACTTTTCCCATCATTGGCCCACCATCGAGCACTCGATATTCAGAAATAGTTGCTCCCCCTGCCATTTGAATCGCCTCAAAAACACTAATCCCGATAGGCAATTTTAATGTTAAAGGGCGCTTGACATAACCTGTAACAGTAACTAGTCGGTGAGTAAAAGGCTGACCTAAGATCGCTTCACTCACTTGATAAAGAGTAGCAACATTATTTACCACAACTCCCACATCTAATGGCAAACCTGCTGGCGGGATCACTCTTTTAGTCACTTCATATACAAGTACTTGCTCATCTCCTAAAGGATAAATATCATCCAATAGATGAAGTCGAATCCCTGGTTGAAGAGCTTTTTGCAAAGCCTTTATAGCATCTTGATTCTTCTTTTTAATAGCAATGATCCCTTCTTTTGCTTTGAGAAAATCTTTAACAGCTAATAATCCCTGGATAATCTCAACAGCATAATGGGTCATTAATAGACGATCAGCATTTAATAATGGCTCACATTCAACACCATTAGCAATGACATATTCAACATTTTTGCTATTTAATTTTACATGAGTAGGAAAACCAGCACCGCCAGCTCCTACTACACCTGCATTTCGTACAGCTTCCAACAAGTTTAAACTCAAATCCAAATCCCTCACCTACTCCCTATATTATCCGAAAATGATCGATGAGGACACACCTACGTTCCCGTGTAAAGGTTCTCGCAGATGTTAAACCATCTCCAGTAGTTCCTGCTATTGTCAAAGTGGTATAACCTTCTCCTTCATAGCCAAGCCCAGCATAAGAAGGGCCATTTTTTACAAAAATATTACAATTACACATTCTAGCCATTTTACTTAAATTCTCTATGTTCTTTGAATGCATTGTAGCAGTATGATAATTTTTTTGTTCTACTTCCACTGCAAGACGAATAGCTTCATCTACATTGGAGACAGAAACCAGTGGAATGACTGGCATCAGCATCTCTGTTAAGACAAAGGGATGTTCTGGCCCTGTTTCACAGAGCACCAATCTAATCTCATCAGAAACCTGAATATCGATTTGAGCTAAGATATATTTTGCATCTTTCCCTACCATCTCTTTATTTAAAATCGGATGTGTAGGATCACTCATATCTTTAAAAACCACATTCATTAATCGATCAATCTCATTACCTGTAATCTCATATGCACCATATGCCTTCATTCTTCGCTTAAGCTCATCAGCAATACTTGCTACAGCAATGATCTCTTTTTCTGCTGCACAGAGAACATTGTTATCAAAACTAGCACCATCAACGATAGAACATGCTGCCCGATCCAAATCCGCAGTTTCATCTACTACCGCAGGAGGATTTCCAGGTCCTGCCGCTACTGTTGTCTTACCAGATGTCATGGCCTTTTTAACCACAACACCTCCTCCTGTAACCACCAAAAGATCAATTCCTTCATGAGTCATCAATGCTTCGCTAGTTTTCAAAGTTGGTTCAGCAATGGAATTGATCAAAAATTCAGGGCCACCAGCAGAAACAATCGCTTCGTTTAAAATTTTCACAGTCCGATTAGAAACCTCTTTCGCACTAGGGTGAGGATTATAAACGACAGCATTTCCAGCAGCTACCATACCTATAGAATTATTCACAATAGTAGAGGGAGGATTGGTAGAAGGAGTAATCGAACCGACCACACCCCAAGGCGCTTTTTCTACCAAAGTCAGACCTTTATCTCCGCTGAAAGCTCGAGTCTCAATATCTTCCACTCCAGGTGTCTTTTCTGCTGCTAAGATTACCTTAGCAATCTTGTGTGGAATACGACCTAACCCTGTCTCTTCTACTGCCATCTTACCTAATTCCTGAGCATGATCGATAGATGCTACACGCATAGCTTTAATTATCTTCTTTCGTTCTTCCAAACTCATTTCCAAAAATCTTTTTTGAGCATGTTTTGCACATGCTACAGCATCATCAATAGTCTGATGTATGCCACAATGGTCTCTACTCCCTATCTTATTTGATGGAGTTGATTCTAAAAGATCTGATGTAAGACCTTCTTGTGATAACTCAGATAATACCTTTTTAACAATTTCGTCAATATGAAGTTTTTCTATCGCCACCTTTTACACCTCCTAACCTTTAGAGAAGACAATCTCTCCATCTAATTCTACAGTATCAACAATCGCCATGATCGCCGCATCTACGGGAGTTTTATCAGTCAAATTTGTCTGACGAGCTGAACTACCAGCCACCATCAAAACCACCTCTGATACTCCTGCTCCAACTGTATCAACAGCAACAACTGGATCTCCTTTATAGGATAAATCTTTCATCTGAAGAGGTTGAACAATCAGTAATTTTCTGCCTATAAGCTTTTCATCTTTACAAGTACTGACTACAGTACCTAATACCTTTCCAAGAACCATTCCTACACCTCTTCTCCCTCACTCAAATTGATTTAAAAATTTCTTTCATTTTTTCTTTAGCCATCCACTCAAATCCCATCAACTTTGTTTCACGTATAAGACCTTGTACTCTCCGTGAAATAGGCGATAATTCCTTTAATTGATAGAGGTTCATTTCAGGCTTTAGTAATACTTTTCGCGCTCGAACAGGTACTCCTTTAAGAAGTGCCTTGGTAATAAGCAAACTCACCATGCACTCAGGTTGTAAATGTACAATACGCGAGAGGGTTGCAAGTGTTATCCATGGAAGGCAGAGTATCGAACTTTCCGAAAGAATTTGATCTAACTCATTTTCTGACTTTCCATTAACCAAATAATCAGAAAAATCGTTAGATAAATTTTTGTCTCCTGAAAACTCTAACTGGTCATTCCCTCCCAAATAAATACGATAATCTTTAAGATCACCTAAAGCTTCTTTTAAAAGCTCTATTTGAGAAGACTTAATCGGTCTACCATCTAGAATCACCAAAGGAGTGGGACTCTTTTGGATAACTTGTGAAATATCTGAATTTTTTAGTTGTTTGAATACTTCCTGGGTAATCATTTCAACCAGTTTTCTCTCATCAAACCCCAAAACATTTTCCCCCTAACTCTTACTTAGCTTTTGATTTTTCCACCTGAATTGGGAAAATCTTTTCGAGATCACTATGAGGACGTGGAATAACATGTTGAGAAACCAATTCACCAACACGACTAGCTGCTGCAGCACCTGCTTCAGTTGCAGCCTTTACGGCAGCCACATCACCACGAACCAATATTGTTGTATATCCGCCACCAACTTTCACATAACTAACAATTCGTACATTAGCAGCTTTTGCCATTGCATCTCCAGCTTCAATCATTCCTACCATTCCTTTTGTTTCAATCATTCCTAATGCATTAAATTCCATTTATTATCCCTCCTTCAAAATTTCAACCAGATCACCATTTTTAAGACCTGCTGCATTACCTTCTTCTATATCTAAATGCATCTCCAAACTATAGTTCGGGCTTATTCTCACCATAACCTGATCAAAAATTAAAGCCCTGGCTCCAGAACATTTTACCTTTACGATCTCCTTATCCTTCACATTAAAACGAATGCCATCATCTAAAGACATGTGAATATGACGTTGAGCGCAGATCACACCTTTTGAAAGTTCTACTACACCTTTTGGCCCTGCCAAAAAACATCCAGAAGTATCTTTAAGATCTCCAGATTGGCGAATCAGTGGATGAATTCCTAATTGATATCCATCACCTATAGAAAGCTCAATCTGAGTTTCCTCTCGAACTGGTCCCAAAATCCTTACATCTTCAATAATCCCCTTAGATCCAATCAAGTGAACCTTCTCTTTTGCAGCAAATTGGCCCGGCTGAGATAAGTCTTTTAATTTTGTTAGAGAATAGCCCTCACCAAAAAGCTGATTAAGATCTTCTTGACTTAAGTGAATATGACGATTTGAAAGCGCAACAGGTACAGTCAAAACATTTCTTTTTTGCTTAAGTTCTGCAACTACTTCAGCTGTTATAATACGAATCAATTCCTCTTCATTCAATAAGTTTCCACCCCCTTTTATATTAATTAAGAATTAAGAATTTATTAGTTAACTCTTAATTATGATTTTATTCCCGCCATCTCTAATACTTGAACTGCGGTTTCTTCGTCTGTAATCAATACATTCATAAAACCGCCCTTAAGAGCTCCTAAAATTCCTGGTGCTTTCTCTTTTCCCCCTGCAATTGCAATGGCATACTCTTTCTCACATAACTCTGCTAGCTCTATTCCAATTGTCCTTTGATCTAAGATAGGATCAGTAATCTGACCATCTAAATTATAAAAACGAGAACATATATCTCCTACAGCACCCTTACTCTGTAAAGATTGTATATCCTGAACTGTTATATATCCAGCTTGAACCTGAGCTGCTGAAGGATGAAGTGCACCTATACTAAAAATTGCAACATTGATCTCTTCTGCTACCTTCATAGTTCGCTTTAAGCTACTATCAGACATGAAAGCCTTTTTAACATTCTGAGTATCCACTATTGCAGGTACAGGTAGATAATTAGCCCTTCCCCAATATGCAGAAGAAAACATTTCTACAATTTGACTTGCATGAACATTAGCTCCAGAAACACCCATTCCACCTTTCATTTGAACGACCCGAATATGATTCATCTTTTTGGGGCGCAGATTATGTGCAAGTTGTTGAAGTGTATTTCCCCAAGATAAACCAATCGTATCACCATCCTTTAAAATTCGATTCAAATAATTATCACCCATCTCTACCAAAATTTGAGTAAGATTATCACTAATCTGTGGGGCAATGATAACTTCTTTTAAATCAAATTCTTTGCGGAAAATTTCCTCTAACCGTGAACAATAACCAAGGGGGTTACGAATGGTAATCTGCACAATTCCCATCTCTCGACCTTCTGCTAGAAGTCGTGAAATCGTTGGTCTAGAAATCCCCAATTTATCT
Organism: Halanaerobiales bacterium; assembly: GCA_023128035.1. The sequence goes on from JAGMES010000056.1 coordinate 10,889, forward strand.
GCAATCACTCTTTGGGTATGCCCATATTCATAATACATCTGAGCAACTTGGATGATCAGTTTTAACCTTTCGATGTCCTTCATAACTTCACCTCATTATCTGCTTTAGCTGTTGAATCAACTTCTGAATGAGTCTTACTCCAACCAACAGTCATTCTCCATGAACTTATTTATCTCCGCTTATAAAAGTTGAGATACTTAAACCTTCCGAAAAGTTACTAAGTTTTTTGAACATTTGTTCAGGCTATTTTGCAAAGGTTTATTTTATATATTCCATCTTTATCTATCCTTTTCCTGCATAATTTTCTGAATTTTTTTATTATTAGAATATATAAATAACAAGAAAAGTGCCCTGTTTTGAGCACTTTTCCTATTTATAAAACTAACATTCTCTTAATCATCTGCAAAACTTTCTTTTCTAATCGACTTACATGAACCTGAGAAACACCGATTATTTCAGCGATCTCCGTTTGAGTCTTTTCCTGAAAATAGCGTAGAAGCACAATCTGGCGTGATCGTTCATCCAATCTAGCGAGCACTTCATGCAAAGCAATTCTATTAATCTCATGATCTACAAAGCCTATCTTATTTTCGCTAAGTTGATCTACTAGAAGAATCTCATCCCCTTCTTTTGCATATACAGGGCTAAAAATTGATGTTGGATTTTGACATGCTTCCATAGCACTAACAATTTCTTCAAGTTCAATTCCCAATCCCTTACTAATCTCTTGTAAGATGGGTTCTCTTCCTTCAACTTTAATATGCTGTTCTTTAAACTTGTGAATTTGATTAGCTATTTCCTTTAATGTCCGACTCACCTTAATCGGACCATCATCTCTTAAAAAACGACGTATTTCCCCGATAATTCTTGGGACTGCATATGTAGAAAATCTGAAATTTCGACTTAAATCAAAATCCCGGATTGCTTTAATCAATCCAATAGTACCAATCTGAAAAAGATCCTCCATTTCATACCCTGCATTTTTAAAACGATGGGTAATCTTCATGACCAAACGCAGGTTATGTTCTACTAAACGTTCTTTAGCTTCTTCATTTCCCTCTTGCGATAAAGCAATCAGCATTTGCGTTTCATCATTACTCAGAACTTCATGCTGGGAATTATATTTAAATTCCTGACAATAGTCAGCCATTGTACATCCCTCACTCATTCCGATTTTCAGGTACTTTAACCATCTTAATCTGTGTTCCCTGGTTCAACGTAGATTTCACTTCTAGTTCATTCATAAAAGATTTCATAAAAACCATACCCAACCCCATCCGTTCTTCACTTGTGGTGAAACTTGGTTGCATAGCTACTTCAATATCTTCAATACCAATACCGTAATCCTCTACTCTAATGATTAGTTTTTCTTCTTCAATAGCTAAATCTAATACAACAGTTTCATTAGAACGATTTTCATATCCATGAATAATACAATTAGAAATTGCTTCTGAAACTGCAACTTTAATTTCTTCAATCTCTGCTAAAGTAAACTCTAATTGAGCAGCAAAAGTAGCCGCTGCCATCCGAGCAAATCCAATATTTTCACTAAGACTAAACATCTCAACTTGAGCTCTATTTTTTATCATCTCCATTTCCCTCCCCTTTTAATATCCTGAATTAGTAAAATTAAATTTAGTTTCATCAAAGGTTTCATGTACTGAAATAATTGATAACATTCCTGCTAGTTCAAAAATTCGCTTCACCTGTGGACTCACAGAAACTGCAAATAGTTTACCACCCCGCAGTGTAGTTTTTTTATAACATCCAAGAATTGCACCTAGCCCTGAGCTATCAATAAAATTAATTCCTTTCAAATCCAAAATCACATTCTTCAAAGAAGAATTTTCTTGTAATTTATTTTCGATCCCCTTTCGCAAATTATTAGATGTATGTAAATCCAGTTCCCCTTTAATAAATACGATTAGGGTCTCTTTTTTCTTCTTAAAACGTAAATCCATAATTCCCCTCCTTATAACTTTCTAATTTTTGCCACTTTATATTTATAATTCTCTATTAATAAAAAAAATCCTTCAAAATTAACTTTTTTTTACACAAAAAAAGAGAGTCATAGTCGACTCTCAGTATTATTATCTAAACAAATTCACTAAACTTCTAAAAATATTTTTTAGCATTTGTAATATTATTCTAAAAATAGATCCCCGTTCCACAGGTTCTTTAGCTTTCAAAGGAACTCTTCCCACTTCAACACCATTTTTCTTTACAATCATTTCTCCCAAAACTTCTCCAGCCTCAATAGGGGCAATAATTTTATCATTAAAAATTATTTCTGTACTAATTTCCTCTTTTGATCCCTTTCTCATCGGTACATTAAAATCAAATTCTGCAATAACTTCAACCTCTTCTACTTTTCCACGAGAAACCCTAACATTTTGCACAACTTGATCTTTTTTAACTATTTCTTTGGCTGTAAAAACATTAAAACCATAATTCAACATCGTACTGATCTCATTAAATCGAACAATCGAAGTTGGCGCCCCCATTACAATACTAATAAATCTAAGACCATTTCTTTGACCAGTAGCTGATAAACAAAACTTAGCTTTGCTAGTGTATCCAGTTTTTAAACCATCTACTCCTTCATAGTGTCGCACCAATTTGTTAGTATTAGTAAGAATAAACTTTCCATTTCTCACATAATCTATCCAAATTGAAGTCCATTTAAGTATTTCAGTATGCTTGAGTAACTCTCTAGACATGATTGCTACATCTTTTGCAGAAGTATAATTACCTTGAATTTCTGAATCACTTGGTGGAAGACCATTGGTATTATAAAAAAAAGTATTTATTAGCCCCAATTCTTTTGCTCGGTCATTCATCTTTTTAACAAATGCCTCTTCAGTACCATATAGATACTCAGCAACTGCCACACAGCTATCGTTTGCAGAAGCAATTGCAATAGATTTGATCAAATCTTCTAAAGTCATCTCTTCTCCTACTTCTAGATAAATCTGAGAACCACCCATCTTCATAGCATTCTCACTCGTTCGAACTACGTCACTAAGATTTGCCCTCCCGTCATCCAAAGCCTCCATTATTAATAACAAACTCATAATCTTAGTTATACTGGCTGGGGGTAATTTTTCATTTAAATTTTTCTCAAATATTATTTCTCCAGTAGTAACTTCCATTAATATGGCTGATTTTGATTGAAAATTGAAATTAGGTTGGTCTGCCTGGACAGGAAGACTCATAATTATTATTGAGATAAATACAATAAAAAGAATTACCCTCATACGTTCATTCATCACCCGACGAACGGGATGAAAATATCTAACACCTGTCATGCTACTCCCTCCTTCACCAGACATTCTATATTAATGCTTATTTATTTTTAGTATAGAATATGTTTGGTAAAAGAAGGAAAAATATTTTATTATGCTAAATGATCAACTAGCTCCTCAATTTCAATTTTTTCTACCAGATTATTCTCTTTAATCTGAATCACTCTGGTGGCAATCTGAGTTCCTGTAGCCACAGCTTTTCTTATATTATTTCCCTGAACCAATTCATAAACAACACCAGCGAAGAAACCATCGCCCGCACCAGTACTATCAACAACGGTTACAGGTGGTGTTGGGTAATGACCATGTTCTTTGGTTTTTGAATCAAAGTAAACACATCCCTGCTTGTCCAAGGTAATAATAACTGACTGACTCCCTAATAAAGCCATTCTCATCACAGCTTCTTTAGCATCATTAAGATCATTTATTTTTTGATGTAAAAAAAGTTCAGCCTCTTCTTTATTACAAACAAAGCAATCCAGTCCCTTTAAAACATCAGGATAATGACTAATTATATCCAAATTTCCAACCATTCCGTATAAAGGTACGCTATGTTTTTTACAGGTTTCGATTACTTTATTAGCTATTGGTAAAGTTAAATCCAAATCTAAACCAATGCCTCGGGACTTCTGTACAACTTCTTTTATTTTTTCCATCACTAAACTTTCCAACTGATGCAAATCTGGTAATTGAGAAATCGAAGAGATCAAATTTCCTTCATTATCAATAACAGCCAACCAAAGTCCCATTCCTTCTGGACAAGGTTTTAAATATTCAGTATTAATTCCAACATTTTTTAATCTTTGAATTACTTCTCCTCCCAATTGGTCATCATTCACTGTTGAAATATAAGTACAGTCCATACCCATCATATTCAAATCTTCAGCAACATTTCTGGTTGATCCTCCATGGGAGCGGATAACTTTACCCAAATTGCGGGCATCCTTATTCACTGCACCAAAGGACATTCCCTTGATATCAACAAAAACAGCTCCAATCACACTTATAGTATTTTTCATCAAACTCCCCCTTAGATTTTCGAGTGTATTATTATGTATTTAATACTATTTTTATACTTGTTCAACTCTACATTAATATTTTAACATCTTTATACAGGTCTGTGCAACTATTTTCAGCAAATATATCAATTTTTTATCACTTCAAAGCACATTTCTCTAATCAAAAAAATATTATTATATAAGAATACACAAAAAGGAGGTTACTTGATTGATGAATTATTATCCTTATCCACATATGTATGATCTTGGGTTAATAAAATCTCTAGAGTTAATTCGCGAGGCAGTCGCCGATGAAGCAAAAGACAGAAAATTTTACGAATACTTAATAAATGAAGCCCCAAACTCCAAAGAAAAAAAAATCATCACCTCTATAAGAGATGATGAAATTAAACATTTCCGTTTATTTAAAAAAATTTATTATGAGATCACTGGTTGCTATCCTAAACCACTCCCAGAAAAAGAGGAGTATAAAAAAACTAAAAATTATCTTGACGGGATTGAACAAGCTCTTTTTGGCGAATTAGGTGCTGTAGAGAAATATAGACAAATTTACTTTGGTCTAAAAACATTAAAACATAGAGACATACTTTTTGAAATCATCACAGATGAATTAAAACATGCAAGCAAATTCAATTATCTTTTCACCAAAAACGTATAGGCTATTACATAGTCACTATGTTTTTGCTTCAACTTACAGCATACAATACAACTTCCGAAATTTGAAAAGAAGATTTTCGTCCACTCGTTAAATGCAAAATCTCGTTTAATGGCATATATAGAAAAAAAGCGACGCCTAAGTCAGATCGACAGATAATAATTAACTAACAACAGAAAATTTTAGCACTTAACTAAACTTTCTTTAAAATGTATAGCTACGCAGAGCTGACTTTTTTAAGGAGCTTTTTTTCTATATATGCCATTAAACGAGACTTTCCACTAACCTACGAAAATTATGTTTTACTTATGAACAATCTCATAAATCAATCGAGAATTTTCTAGTTTTTCTGTTCCTATAGTAAATGATTCTTTCAATAATTGAATAGCCTCTTCAAGAGAATGCTCATTATTCACATGTAGTTGTGCCAAGGTTTCGCCTTTTTCTACATAATCGCTAACCTTCTTTTTCAATACTACTCCAACGGCATGATCGATTTCAGATGCTTTTGTTTCACGTCCAGCACCAAGTAACATTGCACTACAACCTACGTCAATAGCTACAATCCGTTGAACATAACCAGAGGATTCAGCTTTCAGCTCTACAATGCGACTGGCTTTAGGTAATCTATCTGGATGGTCAATCATATCAATATTTCCACCCTGAACAGCAATAAATTCTTTTAATTTTTCTAAAGCTTTCCCACTCCGAATGGAATCTTCTAATTTTTCTCTTGCCTCTTCAGGAGTTGTACATACTTTCGCAATAATTAACATATAAGAACCTAGTGTCATGCATAACTCGTATAAGTCTCTTGGCCCATTTCCCTTGAGGGTATCAATAGCTTCTTTTACTTCTAAAGCATTTCCTACAGCAAACCCTAATGGTTGATCCATATCTGTCAATACTGCCACGGTCTCACGATTTAAATGTTTCCCTAAATCTACCATCTCCTGGGCCAGCGTCTTTGCATCCTCATAAGTCTTCATAAAAGCTCCGGAACCGATTTTCACATCTAAAACAATGCCATCAGTACCCACTGCAAGCTTTTTACTCATAATACTACTTGCAATTAAAGGAATACTATCCACAGTCCCAGTCACATCTCGAAGCCCATAAAGTGCCTTATCAGCGGGTACCAAATTTCCGGTCTGACTAACAACAGCAACTCCTATATCATTTACATTACGAATAAACTCTTCTGTACTCAAAGAAATTCTAAAACCTTCAATAGATTCTAATTTATCAAGAGTACCACCAGTATGCCCCAGCCCACGCCCAGACATCTTAGCAACTGGCGCCCCACAAGAAGCAACTAGAGGAGCCAACACCAGAGTTGTCGTATCACCGACTCCTCCAGTGCTGTGCTTATCAACCTTAATCCCTTTTATACTACTTAAATCAATTTGATCTCCCGAATGAATCATACCCATTGTTAAATCAGCAGTCTCTCTACTAGTCATTCCATTAAAGTAAATAGCCATAGCTAAAGCGGACATTTGATACTCAGGAATTTCCTGAGTAGAGTATCCATTAACAATAAATTGAATCTCTTCGGTTGTTAGCTCTTTTCCATCTCTTTTCTTTAAAATTATATCTACTGCTCTCATAGAACTAAACCCCCTTTACAATCCCGCGCACCAAACTTATAAATAAAGGTTTCACCTTTTCTGCAGTTTCCATTACTTCACTATGAACAAGCGGTTGAGGTAATACACCAGCAGCCATATTCGTAATGCAAGAGATTCCCAACACTCGAATTCCCATATGATTGGCTACTATTACTTCTGGTGCAGTAGACATACCAACAGCATCTGCTCCTAATACACGAAAAGCTTTAATCTCAGCAGGTGTCTCATAACTTGGACCAGTTACAGCAACATATACCCCTTCTTGAGTTTTAATTTCTAACTTTTTAGCAACTTCTTTTCCCAAATTAATCAATTCTGGATTATATGCGTAGCTCATATCAGGAAAACGTGGTCCAAATTCTTCAAAGTTTTTACCCATCAAAGGATTTTTACCCATAAGATTTATATGATCCTGAATGAACATTAAATCTCCTGCTTGAAAATTTTCATTAACGCCACCAGCAGCATTAGTAACAATTAAATTTTCAATTCCTAACATTTTCAAAACTCGAACCGGATGGGTAACTTCAGCCATTGAATATCCTTCATAGAAATGAAAGCGTCCCTGCATAATCACAACTCGTTTGCCTTCCAACATTCCAAAAACCAAATTTCCAGCATGACCTTCTACTGTAGAAATAGGAAAATTAGGTATTTTTTCATAAGGAATTACCGTAGGATTTTCTACTTCTTGAGCTAAGACACCTAACCCCGAACCAAGAATCATACCAATTTCAGGTTCAAAAGGGATCTGTTCTTTAAGATAATTCACACTCTCAATAATTTTTTTTAAGCTCATTATTTATCACCTCAACTAAAGTTTTTGCCCTCATGGAGCATCATGAAAAGATTATTCTCAAAAAAGTATTTCTTTCGCAAAACTTATCCCATTTTTTGGTGATTCTACACCCAATAAATCTGTCACTGTTACACCTAGATCAGCAAAACTTTCCCTGATACCCAAATCATAACCATTTTGGATTTTCTCTCCGTAAACCAACACTGGAACAAATTCCCGAGTATGATCTGTGCCTGGATGTGTTGGGTCACAACCATGATCAGCTGTAATTATCATTACATCTGTTGATTTCATCTTACTAATAATTTCAGGAATTCGTTGATCAAATTCCATTAAAGCTTTTGCATAACCATCCACATTATTACGATGCCCATAAGTCATATCAAACTCTACCAGATTAGCAAAGATCAGACCTGGTTTTTCTTGGTTCATAAATTCCAATACTGCATCTACAGAATCCATATTCGAGACTGTATGATTCGATTGGGTTAAACCCCTTTTTGCAAAAATATCTTCTATTTTACCAACACCCATAACTTCTAAACCTGATTCTTTAACCAAATCTAGAATTGTATTTTCTGATGGTTCTAGAGAAAAATCTTCTCTCCTCAGAGTTCGTGTAAAATTACCCGGTGTACCAATAAATGGTCTTGCGATTACTCTTCCAACCGCATGAGGACCCACCAGGACCTCTCGAGCTTTCCGACACATCTCATACAATTCTTCAATAGGAATGATCTCTTCATGAGCAGCAATCTGAAAAACACTATCTGCAGAAGTATAAACTATTGGGCTTCCAGTCTTTAGATGTTCTTCACCCAGTTTCTCAATAATAGCTGTTCCAGATGCAGGAACATTTCCAATCACCTTCCGACCGATAGCCTTTTCAAAAGCATCAATCACATCTTTAGGAAATCCTTCAGGGTATATGCGTAAAGGTTCTTTTAAAACAATTCCTGCCAATTCCCAATGCCCTGTAGTAGTATCCTTACCTTGAGATCGTTCCATCATCTTCCCATATGCACCCTTACTTGGTTTTTCTATTAATCCTTTGATCGGTGCAACATTTCCTAGACCTAAATCTTCTAGATTTGGAAGGAATAATCCATTTATCTTTTCTGCAATATTTCCAAGCGTGTTGGCTCCTTCATCTCCATAATCAGCTGCATCAGGTAAAGCTCCAATACCAACACTATCCAATACAATCAAAATAACACGATTTACGATACTCAATTTAATCACCCCTCTAATGATTCATAAAATAGTTTATCATTACCTTACATGGATTATGCAAAATCATTGCTTAAACAGAAATTAAAAAAATTACATAGTAATGATTATTCCGATAACTTATAAAATTGTAAGATGTCTGACAACTATATTTATTCAGCAACCTGATACTGATTTCCTGCTTAATTTAAAAATAAAAGCTTACTCCTCATAAAAGAGTAAACCTTAATATCACTAATTATTTTTAACCTTAATTTCCTGCCAGACTTCACTCCAATTGATCACTTTTTTAACCAAATTAACCTTGTTTTTTAGTTCTTTATGTTTCACCATATATTCAGAATTGTGATCAAGTTCCATTTCTTGGTAAAGAAATGATAGTTCTTTATAAACACGAATCTGTTCCAAATGATCGTTAAAATTTTTTGCATAAAAAAGACTTTTTCCCATTAAACGCTGGGCTTCTGGGTATTGTTCTTCTTCTTTTAATAATATTCCCCAAAGAAGATAATGAAATCCTTCTTCTTGAGGCAGAATAGTTTGATCCAAATATTCTACTGCCTTTTCTAAATTTTTTGAAACTTTTTTAATATTCTTCATCTTTAAATATATCCAGGCCATTTTATTAAAAATGGCAAATAGCTCATTAGGACTACTTGCTTTCAAAAAACTATAATTCAACATCTCTTGCGCCTTCTCATAGTCACCCTGATATGTAAATAGCATAGCTAAATTATTATAAATCATCATAGCCTTTGATCTACTTATAGAAACTTTTTCATGAAAAGTAAGATACATCTCCAACGTAAGAAGTAAATAATTTAAATCTTCGCTCAACTCATACATTTTTAAATAAATTGAGCCAAGTAAAATTACGCCATCCAAGATAATATCCATATTATCTGAATTTTTTAAAATTTGCTGTAAAATTATCGAACTTCCATCCAAATCCCCAAGGTAAAACATATCAACTGCCATATTATATCTTACTTTATCAAAAAAAACTTGATCTAATCCCAATTGTTCAAAGTCAATAACTGAATTCAACACAAAATTTGTCAACTCCATAAACTTTGCCATGGAAGATTGATAATCATGCAAATGATAATAACATAATCCTAAGTAATATTTACCAAGTAAAAAAAAATTATAATCATCCTGCATACTTGCAATAGCAATCATTCCAGAGGCGTCTTCAATGGCTGCACGATAATTTTTTTCTTCCATCATTTTTATGGTATTTTGATTGAATTGAGTTAAATCAAGCTTTTGCACCGCAATCACCCCATATCATAACTTTAATCAATTATATCAGATTATGGCACAATTCGCAATTCTTTTATAGAATTGTAACCCTATTTTCGGAGGGCTAAATCTCCCATCCTCCATAAATAGGGGTAAATTGTCTTATTAGATTTGCCTATTGCGGGAGAAAAATCTTCTTCCGTAAGTTGTTATAACTAAAAGGTAATAACGTAGTTATTACATCTACTTTAAAATAGCAAAAAAGTATTTACCACAAAATTAATCAAAAATTCTAATCAAAAACAAATTCATCTAGAAAATAAATAGAAGTTGAATAGTTTTGAAATAAAGAAAGGAAAAAAATCACAAAAATTAAAAGTACATTATTATTGAAAAACAACCTAAATCGGATAAGTAACTTAAAAGCAACTAATCATATCTTAGGGATATTTTTATTAAATTTAGAATCATTTAAGAGTTTTTTTGCATCAGTGATATTTTGTTAGACTGAATGAAAAAGGTTTATTTGAGAAAGTCCTAACGTTAAATCTGGTACTTTGCACAATAAAACTATATATATAATTATAAGCATTTTTAATCAATTGTATTTCATTTCTAAAACCGTCAAGTTTAAAGAGGTTCTCCCTGCAAAAAAACATACTTCCGTGACTAAACTCTTCCAAATATAGCTACAAGATTTATTTAGGGATAAATGGTTAGTTAAAGACTACAAAAAATATTAGCAAAACTGTTGTGAACTTATTAACATTACACTAATTAGTTTGAATGACTTTCATAACACTTTTTAGAAAACTTCATTATCATATAAAACTAGAGAAGTCATCCCCCAGTCACTTCTAAATTAAGAAATTTAACTTTTCCAAAATAAAATATAGTATTTTTTTCTTTCTTACAACAATCCTTATCTCACATTTCATTCCAGGTTTTATATTATAAGCCTCTCCTTTGTTATTAAATAACTTTCTATCATTTATTGAAGATTCTATTTTATAGACCATATTTCCCTGTTCCATTATAGCATCACTAGATATTTTCATTATCTCTCCCTCCAGAGTTCCATACTCTTTATAGGATAAAGCCAAAAAATTATATTTTACTTTCTGCCCAACCTCCAACTGACTTATATCTTTGTTCTGAACAGTCATTTCCACTTTGAAATTATTACCATTTACAGGAATTATACGTAAAATTTCTTTACCTGCTAAAATATATTCGCCTTCATTAAAATCATGCATCACCTGAACAACACCGCTGATCGGTGCCTTAACAATATTAAATTCTTTCTGTATTTTAATTCCTTTTAAAGATTTATTAATTTGTTCCAACCTATTTTCCTTACTTTTTATTTCATTTTTAACATCTATTAACTTCTGTCTTTTATATTCATCTTTGCTTAATCGTGAAATAATATACTCTGTCTCTAGCTCTGACAGTTTATTTCTTGTCGTAAATGAAGGCGGTAGATTTTTTTCGTCAAAATACCTTTTCTTAGCCTGGTTATATAAAAGGGTTAAGTGTTCATACTTATATTTAAAAACCAAATAATGATTATAGTAATCCTGCTCTTTTTCTCCTAATAAATTCTCTTCCTTATAAATACTCTCCTCTAATTCTTTTAACGTCACTAAATCTTTTTCAACTTTTATCTTTTCTTTAGACAAACTTTCTTCTTCTAAATTTATTAAAGTAGAATCCGTTTTATATAATATATCACTTTTTTTTACTAATTTCCCTTCATAATAGTGTATTTCGTTTAGTTTTCCTCCATTTATATTCCTTAAAACACTTATTTTTTCTGCTGGTCGGAGAATTCCGAGAGCCTTTATAGTTATATCAAGCTCTCCGAACCACATCCAAGTAAACAGACCTATTATTAAAATTAGAATAAAATAGATAATAATAACTATAAAATTGGGCTCTTTTGCTTCCAACATCTCTTTACTATCTGATAGATCTTTAAGATTAATAATTTTTTGTGTCATATTATCATTTCTCCTATACTATTATCACCATTTTGTCCCATCCACAAATCATAATAGAAACCTTTTCTTTTAATTAATTCATAATGAGTGCCAACTTCAATTATCTTTCCTTTACTAAGTACTACAATCCTATCACAATTTTTGATTGTACTTAAACGGTGAGCAATAATAATAGTTGTCGTTTGCTGGCTTAATTCGTCAATAATATTATGTATAGCTCGTTCTGTAGTGCTATCAAGATTACTAGTTGCTTCATCTAAAATTAAAAGATCTGGATTCCTTAAGATCACTCTGGCAATAGCTATTCGCTGTTTCTGCCCTCCTGATAAGTTAGAACCGTGTTCTTCTATTAGTGTATTATACCGTAATGGTAATTCATTAATAAACTCATGAATTTGAGCTTTCTGGGCTGCTTCAATCACTTTTTTTGTCTCAACATTTTCTAAGCCAAAAGTTATATTTTCCATTACTGTTCCATTAAACAAAAAAACATCTTGAGGAACATATCCAACGTTACTCCTTAAACTATTGATTATAATATCTTCGATATTATAATCATCTATTAAAATTTTACCTTCATTCGGCAAATAAAATTTTAATATCAATTTTACAAGTGTTGTTTTTCCAGAACCACTTTCTCCTACTAATGCAATCCTTTCTCCTGGCTCTATTTTTAAATTAATATCTTCTAGAACAGATTTTCTCGTTCCATACGCAAATGTTACTCCTTTAAATTCAATCTTACCCTTTAAGTTATCAAATTCTATTTTATTAAGTTCACCTTTTGTTTCTTTCTCTAAATCTAAAATCTCCCCTAAGCGATCACCTGCAACAAAAGCTTCTTGTAACATAGGTTGTAAGTTAATTAAATTTTGTAGTGGTCCAAGGAATTGACCTAATAAAGCATTAAAAGCCATCAATTGACCAATACTAATGTTACCATTAATAACTTCAGTAGCACCTACCCATAACAATCCCATTGTTGTCAAGGTTCCTAAAATTCCCTGACTGGAATTCTGTATATTATTCATTAAACTTGCTTTGAAAATAGCTTTCGTCCTTTTTATAAACCGCTGTTCAGTTTCAATTTTGGCATCTTCTTCGGCATTAAATGCTTTAATTGTTAAAATTCCAGAAAGAGACTCTACCAAATATGAATTTAAATCAGCTGCTTTCTCCATTATTTCTCTATGTATTTTCTTAAAATATTTGCTAAATCCCCAGACGATCGCAACATAGAAAGGGATATAAGCCAGTGTAATCATAAACAGAGTAGAGTTTTGGATATAAAGTACAATTCCTATAAATATGATTGATAGCGTATCAAGCATCACTGAAAAAGTAGCTCCTGAAATAGCAGATCTAATTTTAGAAGCATCTCCTAAACGAGAGACGATTTCCCCTACCCTACGGGAATCAAAAAAGGACATGGGTAGGTTAACTATATGCCTATAGTAGTTTAAAACCAACGAAATGTCTATCTTCTGACTTAAATAAAGAAGTAAATGTCTTCTAAAAGCTCCTAACAAAATATTAAATATTCTCAAACCCAATATACCAATAGTAATAATATGTAATGTATTCGTTGAATTATTTGTTAAAATATCATCAATTAAAATTTTGAAGTAAAATGCCCCTACTATTCCCAATAGAGTATATATTACCGAAGAAAGAAAAATCTCGAAAACTAATTTTTTACGACTTAATATTAAATACATAAATCTCGTAAAAAAGCTGGTCGTTTCATCTCCTTTTTTGAACTCATCAGTCAGAGTAATTAAAATCAAAACACCAGTCCAGTATTCATGAAAATCCTCTGGTTTATAACTAACAAAACCTTCAGCAGGGTCAGCGATAAATATTTCGTCTTTTGTTACCTCATAAATTACAACATAGTGAAAAATACCATTTTTATTAAGATGGGCAATTAAAGGAAACTTTAACTCATCTGTCAACTCATCCCTTTCTGCCCGCACACCTTTGGCTTCAAAACCAATTTTTTCTGCTGCTCGAATCATCCCAAGCGCATTCGTTCCTTTTGTATCTGTTCCAGCAATTTCACGAATTTGGCTAATTGGCTTCTTCAAACCATAGTATTTTGCGATGGCAACCAAACAGGCTGCCCCACAATCAGTCATATCATGTTGTTTTATACAATAATAACTCTTGAAGAATCGCTTTAATCTTCTAATAAATTTACCCATTGATCCATCACCTATTTTTAATCATTTCTATTACTGTTTCTAATACCTGGTCTTGGCCTTGAACCAACTTTAAAGGATCTACTTTAACTTTAACATATGGGATCACTCCTCGTCCATCGTTATAACCAGCTGGACGTATATTTTGTACAGTTGCTACTTTTAGTGTTAAACCAGAATATGGTAGCTCAATCTCTCCTGCATTTCCAGTATGGGAAGCATATCCCCCTGTTTCTTCTCCTACTAAAATACCTGTACTAAAATCTTTAACCATCGCTGCAAAAGCTACCGCAGCCGAGTAAGTGCCTTTACCTATAAGGACATAAGTACAACCATCAAATTTATATTGATTTTCATGGGGCTTTTTTAATTGGGATTGTTCAATCAAAATTCTCGTGTCACCTAACTTAGCTATTTTACTTAACTTTAAAAATTCTCCATGCTCCAAAACATATTCTGACAATTTAAGTCTTGTTTCTTTTGCTTCGCTATAGGGTTTATCTGTTATAAACCCATAAAGGTAGCTAACTAAGGCAGTTGTACCCCCACCATTATTTCTTATATCAATAATTAAATTTTCACATTTTTTGATATTTATTTCTTTAAAAGAATTTTCCATAAAAATTTTAAATTTCTTTCCATTCTCACTAGAAAACCCATTGACCTTTAATAAAGCTACATTCTCATCAGGATAAGATAAACAATAATCTCTCTCCTTTTTCTCTGGAGCTTGCTCCTCGTTAATTCCCTTTATGATCATTAATTTTTCTTCTCCAGATCCCATTCTAAATTCAGTTAAATAAAAATTCTGTTTACCATAATTAGCCCATAGCCACATTGAAAAGTCATCTTCAATTCTTGCTATTCTATCGCTTTCCAAATCACAACTAATTCTTTTGTAACTATTCAGTCGCTAACTAAAAAGTAAAGCTTTTGACTGGTTAGTTACTGCCGCCTTTATTGCAGTAAAAGCATCGATTTTATGTTTATTAGCAGTTCCGATATAAGACATAATTGTTG
>JAGMES010000057.1 GCA_023128035.1 Halanaerobiales bacterium
GGGGTCTTAACTCAAAAGATAAACTAAGAAGTATCACATAATGTCAGGAGGGAACTGATTTCATGTTTGAATTCGGAGCTGAAATGCGACAGTTTGCAAACATAAAAGTAATCGGTGTTGGTGGCGGTGGAAGCAATGCTATCAATCGAATGATTGCAGAGGGATTATTGGGAGTGGAGTTTTTAGCCATCAATACAGATGCTCAAGCTTTAATTGCTTCTAAAGCGGATACAGCATTACAGATTGGCGAGAAGTTAACCAAAGGGCTAGGAGCAGGTGCAAACCCTGAAATCGGCGAGAAAGCCGCTGAAGAAAGTAGAGAAGACCTCAAAGAAGCTATTACTGGTGCAGATATGATTTTTATTACTGCAGGAATGGGTGGTGGAACAGGAACTGGTGCTGCTCCTATAGTTGCAGAAATTGCAAAAGAAACTGGAGCACTTACTGTTGCTGTTGTTACAAAGCCATTAACTGTTGAGGGGCGACAACGGATGGAAAAAGCCGACCGCGGGATTGTAAATTTAAAAAGTAAAGTTGATACATTGATTGTTATCCCTAATGATCGTCTTCTCCAGGTTGTAGAAAAACAAACCTCAATATTGGATGCTTTTAAAACAGCAGATGATGTTTTACGGCAAGGTGTACAAGGTATCTCCAATTTGATCACTCAGACTGGTTTAATTAATTTAGACTTTGCTGATGTAAAAACGGTTATGACTGATGCTGGTTCTGCTTTGATGGGTATCGGTACTGGTAAAGGAGAGAATCGGGCAGTAGAAGCTACTAATATGGCTATTGCTTCTCCATTATTAGAAGCGTCCATTGACGGGGCTAAAGGGGTTCTTCTGAATATAACTGGAGGAATTGACTTAGGATTACATGAAGCAAATGATGCTGTGCGTATTATTTCTGAAGTAGCCGACCCTGATGCAAATATTATTCTTGGAGCAGTAATTGATGAAAATTTGAGTGATGAAATTCAAGTAACTGTAATAGCAACTGGTTTTGATCAAAATGTACGAGCAAATGTAAAAGAATTTGAAGAAGAATTAGATATTCGCTCATTTGGTGATGATGATTTAGATATCCCAGCTTTTTTACGCAGAAGAAAAAAATAATAATGTGCTATAAATCTCGATGATTAACGCTAAAGTGTTTAATCATCGGGATTTTCTGATTTTACAGGGTTTTGACAAATTTAGACGTGTTTTGTGCAAATGTTTAATAAGTTGAGCTTTAGTGTGGATAGGAGATGTAAATGACGAAAAAAGGGTGGTATACTTTAACTTGTCTGTAAATATAGTTATATATGATAGGGAAATTAAGATGACCTTAGTAAGCCTTAAGTAATGGAGGTAACCCATGAATGCCGGGAAATTAATAATCAACCTTGATGTTTTGTTTTTTAATGATTTTTTAATGACCTTTGTTCTTCTATGGGCAACGGCGAAATTTTCAGGTATTAAGATTCATCTTTGGCGAATAGTGGGTAGTGCTTTAATTGGGTCTTTTTACACTGTAATACTAGTCTTACCATGGTTTGATGGATTGACTGGTATTATTCATATTATCTGTCACTTAATTTTAAACCTGGCAGTCGCAACTTTGATGATTAAAATTGCATTTGGTTCATTGAAAGTGAACAAGTTCATCAAAGTATTAGGATATTTTTATCTAATAACGTTTTTGGCAGGTGGAGCAGCATTTAGTATATATTTTATTATAGGTTCTTCTCCAACTCAGTGGATTTTGGGATGGATGAATCTTGGGAATTCGTATGGTTGGCTTTATTTTGTAGCTATAATATTAGTTATTTTCATTGGGCGATATGGTTGGAATTGGATTAGAGAAAAGCTGCATAGGCAGGAATACCACTTAAAGTTTACTGTCTGTATCAATGATAAGTCTGTGGAATTACTAGGTCTAGTGGACACAGGAAATTTGTTGAAAGAACCAATGACTAATAGGCCAGTTATAGTGGTTGAAATGAAAGAACTTAACGAACTTTTTTCACCTGAGGTTTTGAAGATTTTGTCTGATGAAAAAGAAGATGTCATTGAACAATTAGAAAAACTATTAGAAACACCTTGGTATAGCAGATTTAGAATTATTCCATTTTCGTCTTTGGGTAAAAAGAGTGGATTATTGGTTGGCTTGAAACCAGATCATGTAGAAATAATAGGCGATGAAGTGCATCAAATTAAAAGAGTTATTCTCGCCCTATATCAAGGGGAATTGGACTTAATGGGTGAGTATCAAGCTTTACTTCACCCGGAATTACTTGAGGCTATTGTCTTTGAAAATTAGTGTAGAATTGAGTTAAAATTTATTTATTTTCATAAGGGGGTTTCGGTGTGAAGTTATTGCATTTTCGATTATTTTTTCAACTTTTAAAAATTCGAATTTTACAGCGTTTTGGTTTCTACCAATCTCCAATATATTATGTAGGTAGCAGTGAAGCGTTACCACCACCATTGACATCTGATGAAGAAAAATATTTCCTAAACAAATTGGGGCAAGGAGATAAAGCTGTTCGAAGTATTTTGATTGAACGAAACCTTCGTTTGGTAGTATATATTGGCCGTAAGTTTGAAAACACAGGGATTGATATCGAAGATTTGGTTTCTATTGGTACTATTGGTTTAATAAAAGCTGTAAATACTTTTGACGTCGGGAAAAATATTAAATTAGCTACATATGCTTCTCGTTGTATTGAAAATGAGATTTTAATGTATCTTAGGAGGAATAACAAAAAACGATCTGAAGTAAGTTTTGATGAACCTCTCAATATTGATTGGGATGGTAATGAACTAAAACTATCGGATGTATTGGGAACAGATGTAGATTTGATATACAAATATATTGAAGAAGCAGTGGATAAAGAACTATTAGAAGAAGCAATGGAACGATTGACAGAAAGAGAACAACAGATTTTGATTCTTCGATTTGGACTTCGGACAAAAGGTGATACAAAAACACAAAAAGAGGTAGCAGATCAATTGGGAATTTCCCAATCATATATTTCTCGTTTAGAAAAGAGGATTATTAAAAAATTAAAGCGTGAAGTTAAAAAAATGGAATAGGCCAGAAATAAGCAAGAAAAGATGGCAAAAACGTTGTAGGGAAGCAATCCTAGCAACTAGTTTTGCCATCTTTTTTTGCTTATTTCTGGTCTTATTTTATTTCTAATGTATAACCTGCCTTAGAATGGGTGAACATGAGAACGTTAATCTTATTATCTCAACTGTGCATGAAGAAAAATTTTCATGTATAATTGATTTTTTCAGTGGTAATACTGTTAATGGATGCAGTAAAATTGGCAGTAAGTGGGAGGGACAGAGAAATGGCAAATAAAGTAGAAATCTGCGGCGTGAATACCTCTGAATTACCGGTTTTGTCTAATGACGAGATGCGAATTTTATTTAGAAAGTTGCAATCTGGAGATCACTCTGTTCGTAACAGGATTGTTGGCGGGAACTTACGTTTAGTTTTAAGTGTTATTCAACGTTTTAACAATCGAGGAGAACATGTAGATGACCTATTTCAGGTGGGATGTATTGGTTTGATGAAAGCAATTGATAATTTTGATTTAAGTCAGAATGTCCGATTTTCCACTTATGCAGTACCGATGATCATTGGTGAAATACGTCGTTATTTAAGAGATAATAATCCGATTCGAGTAAGCCGTTCTTTAAGAGACACTGCTTATCGTGCTTTACAAATTAAAGAATCATTGATTAATAAAAAAAATAAAGAGCCGACTCTTGCAGAAATAGCTAAAGAATTAGGAATTTCTAAGGAAGAGATTGTATACGCTCTTGATGCAATTCAAGAACCAATTTCATTATTTGAACCGATTTATCATGATGGTGGGGATCCAATTTATGTGATGGACCAGATTAGTGATGATAAGAATGAGGATGAAAATTGGTTAGAAGGAATTGCTGTCCGAGAAGCATTGCGTAAATTGAATGACCGAGAAAATTTAATATTATCTCTTCGGTTTTATGAGGGTAAGACTCAAATGGAAGTCGCGGATAGTATAGGAATTTCACAGGCGCAGGTATCAAGACTTGAAAAGGCTGCTTTAGGGCATTTAAGACGTTATGTAGCTGATGAATGATAAAGGAGGCATTATACTTTATGAGGCGGTTATATGTTCTGATTATAGCAACTTTAGTAATTTTAATCTGCATGGGATTTAATTCTTCTCGTGCGGTAGTTTGGGATAATAATGATGAGATTAATGCCTATTGCTCAGAGAATCTATTAAGATTGCATGTTCTGGCAAATAGTAGTTCACCAGAAGATCAATATTTGAAGCGTCAGGTTCGATATTTAATTTTGAAAGAAACCAATGGATTATTTAAAGAAGTATCAGGTTTAGACCAAGCGTTAGATGTAACAAATACTAATCTATTAAATTTTCAAAGGAAAGTCGAGGAATATCTTTTAAGTGAAGGTAAGAGAATCCCGGTCAAAATGGAGATAGGTAGCTTTGAGTTTCCAACTAGAACTTATGGCAATGTAACTCTTCCAACAGGAGAATATCGAGCTCTAAGAATTATATTAGGCGAAGGTGAAGGTAATAATTGGTGGTGTGTTCTGTTTCCACCCTTATGTTTAGATCAGGATGAAAAATTTACAGAGGAACAGGAGAATCAATTGGCTTCACTGGCTTTTCAGAAGAAACAGGGAGATTTAAAGGTTGAATATCGTTTTAAAATATTAGAAGGCTTAAGCAAAATACCAAAATGGGTTAAGGCAAATTATCTAGATATTTTAAAAATTGGTTTGTTTAAGCATAATGGATTACTAAACTAAAGATAACGAAGAGCTGAGGGATTAGTTCCCTTAGCTCTTTAGTTTTTATGAAAAGAAGGAGTTAAAACTTAAATAAAATAATAAAAATTTTCTTGCACATATTTCCCATCTCCATCATATAATAGTTATAGGGATTATTTCTTTACTATTGGGGAGGGAGATGGGAATGATAAAAACCTCTGAGTTATGGTCTAAAGAGGTTATAAATGTGGCGGATGGACGTCGATTGGGAATGATTGAAGATGTTGAATTGAATCTTAAGGCAGGCAGAATTGATTCAATTGTCATTCCCGGAAGACCTGGTTTATTTGGTATTTTTGGTGGAAGTGATGAATTGGTGATTGATTGGAGTCAGATCCATAAAATTGGAGAAGATGTGATTATAGTAGATATAAAGAAATTTTTGGAACCAAATCATCAAAAGAAATAATAGGTGTTGAATCCACTTTGCCTCTTAGAGGATTATAAGTGGATTTTTTGATTATCATCTCGCACGTTTTTATAAAATAGTCTAATTTTTTCAGTTGTCACAACAGGAAAAAATTGATATAATGAAGTAAAAATTAAGGAAAGGTAGAATAAAAATGAAATGTCCTTATTGTAACTATACTGAAAGTAAAGTTGTAGATTCGAGAGCAATTGAAGTAAGCACATCAATTCGTCGGCGGCGAGAATGTTTAAGTTGTGGTGAAAGATTTACCACATATGAGCGTATCGAAGAACTTCCTTTGACTGTTCGAAAAAGAGGTAATAGTCAGGAATTTTTTGATAAGAATAAGCTTTTGACGGGGATTTTGAAAGCATGTGAAAAACGACCAGTTAATCGTAAGGATTTAGAGGATATAGTCAAAGACATAGAGCATGATTTTAGAAATCGGATGGAGACTGAAATAAAAAGTGAGGAAATAGGCCAAATGGTAATGGAACGTTTAAGACATATTGATGAAGTTGCCTATGTGCGCTTTGCCTCAGTCTATCGCCAGTTTAAAGATATTAAAATATTCAAAGAGGAATTGGAGAAGCTATTGGATAGCTAAACCATCTTTTGTGGAGAATGGATTGGGAGGGTGGATGGTGAAGAAGGTATCTAAAAATGGTGTGGAGTGGATGGTATTTGAGCGGCTTTCTAAAGAAAGTGGTATTGTCCATGGGTTTTCGACACGTATTGGTGGGGTTAGCCAAGCTCCATATGATGGGTTGAATTTGGCTTTTCATGTGGGGGATGATCTTGAGGATATTATTATAAATCGGCGAAGGTTTCTAAATGTGCTTGGTCTTTGGTTAGAAGATTTAACTGCTGGTGAGCAGGTGCATAGTGATAAGATTCGAATTGTAAAAAGAGAGGAACGAGGTAGAGGTACTTTTAACTATGAAACAGCTTTTTCAGGGACGGATGGATTCATCACCAATGAGCCAGGAGTGGTTTTAAGTTCCTACTATGCTGATTGTGTACCTCTTTTTATCTATGATCCAGTTAATAAAGTGGTTGGTCTTGCACATGCAGGTTGGAAAGGGACTCTTATGCGGATTGGTGCCCGAACGATTGAAAAAATGACCGAAAATTTTGGAACAAAGGGAAAAGACTGTTTGGTCGGGATTGGACCTTCTATAGGTTCGTGCTGTTATGAGGTTGATGAGAGAGTGATTGAGCCTCTTAGAGCTGAATTTTCTGAATGGAAAGAATTAGTAGTAGATAAAGGATCAGGTCGGTGGAATCTGAATCTTTGGGAGACGAATCGGCAAGTATTTTTAAACGCCGGTGTGAGTTCAGAGAATATTGAAATGAGTGAACTCTGTACTTCTTGTAATACAGATATCTTTTTTTCTTATCGTAGAGAAGGTGGAATAACTGGTAGAATGGCAAGTATTATTACTTTGAAATAGAAAATGTGCAGGAAATTAGATGAGAAAGAGAGAATTAACTAAAAAGAATACATAGTGGAATAATATAGACAATATTAATTAGTGTGGTGGATAACATGATGAGAGATTTTAAAAATAATAAAAGTATTAATGCTTCAAGATATCGCCAAAAGATTTTTTTTAGTACTAGAAATTTTATGGTGAAAGGTCAAAAAGTATTATTATCCATTGTCTTTTTAGTTATGCTTTTAAGTTTTTTCCTGTTTTTATTTCGCAGTGGAAAATCAGATATAGTTGTGGCTCAATATGGTCGTTTAACTGATGATTTTGAGGCTAAGGGTTTATTTATTAAGTCTGAAGATGTTGTATATGCACCATATGCTGGGGAAATTACTATGTTGGTTTCAGACGGTGAGAAGGTACCTGTGGGAAAACCAGTTTTGAAATTGGTAGGTTTGGGTCGAGAAAAGATTTATTATTCTTCTAATACAGGAGTTATTGGTTTTCAAGTGGACGGGCTTGAGAAAACATTAAATCCTGTGATGCTTGAGGAGTTTCAACAAAATTATCGTGATTTTCGTGGCAAACTGACTGGAACAAAAGACCAAAGTAGGGTCAATGCTGGTCGTCCTTTGTTTAAAATTGTTGATAATTTTGTATTATACTTATTGGTAGAAGCTCCAGCAGATCAAGTTTTTCGCTATAATAAAGGTGAAAAGATATGGGCTACCTTTGATGAAATAACTATTATTGGTTGGGTTAGACAAATTATAGATCATCGAAACCTTTTTGTCATTCAATTGGAGCGATTTCCAGTAGAAATAATTAATAAGCGGTGGGTGGATGTTACAATTATGACGGATGCCGAAACAGGTGTTTACGTGCCACATTCTGCTCTTATTGAAGAAGATAATATTCTAGGAGTATATAAGATGGTTGATGATACTCCTAGATTTGTGTCTGTAGACTGGATAGGTGGAGATGGGATTAACGAGGTTATTTATGCTAAAGGAATTGACCGTGGAATTGAAATTCTAGCTAATCCTGCTAAGGATTTATCAAAATATCTGAAGACTGAGGATGGGCAATAGGGGGGTATTGGAAGTGAATGTAATTGAAAGATTGGCTGAGGTTCAATCTAGAATACAAAAATCTGCTGAGAGAGTGAATCGTAATCTAGAAGAGATTACGTTGATATCTGTTAGTAAATTTCATCCTATTGAAGAAATTGAACCTTTGATTGAGACAGGTAATTATGTTTTTGGGGAGAGTAGAGTTCAGGAATTGCAGGAAAAACAGCCGTTATTACCGAATAATGTAGAATGGCATCTAATAGGGCATTTACAACGCAATAAAGTTAAATATGTGGTAAGGATGCCTAATTGTAAATGCATACATTCTGTAGATAGCATTCGTTTGATTGAAGAGATTCAGCGTCAATGTGAATTAAATGACCGGGAAGAGATGGATATTTTAATTCAGGTGAATATTGCTAATGATGATGCTAAGTTTGGAATTTCGCCTCAAGAAGTTCTAAATTTAATTAGGGAAGTTTCGAAATTTGATCGTGTTAAAGTGAGAGGGCTTATGACAATTGTTCTTGAAGTTGATGACCCAGAAGATGTTAGGATATATTTTCGTAAGTTAAAAGAACTTAGAGATCAGATTAAAGCCGCTGAAATTTCTGGAATTGAGATGACTGAATTATCAATGGGAATGACGGGTGATTTTGAAATCGCCATTGAAGAAGGAGCAACGATGGTTCGAATTGGTTCAGCAATTTTTGGTGCAAGGAATTATTGAAAAAAAACGAATATAATTGTAAGAGGAGGTAATGTAAATGTTATTAGCAAGATTTATTGATACATTGTTTGATTTAATGAGTATGCTGATTTTGTTACGAGTTATCATTTCCTGGGTAAGACCATCTGTTCGAGATCCACGCTTTGTTAAAATGATAAAGTTATTATATGATTTTACTGAGCCGATTCTCTCACCGATCCGTCGGTATATGCCAAAAGGTATGATGATAGATTTTTCACCATGGATTGTATTAATTTTAATGAACATTTTGCGAAATTTAATCTTTAATATTATTTATTAATTGGTGAGGTGTTGGAAATGTGGAATAAGGAGAAGATCTTAGCACATCTAACTTCAGATGATGATAAACTTATTGTTGCAAATGTATTGGACAAAGGAGAAAGAGTAATAAAAGGTGGGGGAGTTGAGAGTACTTACTTTTTTGATCCACACCAGCAGGATATAGTAGAGGGAATTATTCGACAGATCCCTGAAGTACAATATCGCTTTGTAGGAGGTTTTAATCGGGCTGAGCGGAGAAGATTAGTTATGATTCCTGACTATATGATGTGGGATAGTGTAAAATATCCTTTAGCTTATCTTGAGGTAAAAGGTAATTTTGCTTTTCAACAGGTTTCACACCGGGATTTTTTGGGAAGTCTGATGGGTCTGGGAATGCAGAGAGAGTTATTAGGTGATATTCTTGTATTAGAAGAAGGTGGTTGTCATTTTATTGCAGCGGATGAGGTAAAAGATATGATCTGCTTGCTTAAGAAAGTGCATCAGGTTCCTGTTGAAGTTCGAGAAATTGAAAAGGAAGATTTAAAGTTACCTGTAGAGAGGGTCAAAGAGATTCGCTCCACTGTTGCCTCTCTAAGACTGGATTCTGTAACAGGAGTTGGATTTTCTACTTCACGTTCTAAGATGGCTAAAGAGATCAAAACTGAGAAAGTAAAGCTAAATCATGAGATTGAAACAAATCCTTCTCGGATTATTAAATCAGATGATGTGATTTCAATTCGTGGACGTGGACGGGTTGAAATAAAAGAAATACAAGGTGAGACTCGAAAAGGGCGGGTTAAAATTACTTTAAATCGTTATCTTTAGTGTTTTTATTGAATAAAAATATACAAGTAGATTATTGAAGGAGGAATGATTAATGAAAATTACACCTCTAGATATATATAACAAGGAATTTAAAAAGAAGTTTTCTCTTGTTGCATATGATGGGAAAGAGGTAGATGAGTTTTTAGACCATGTTGCTGCTGCTTATGAACGTTTATTGAAGGAGACAAATCAGCTAAGAGATGAGAATGAAAGAATAAACGAGGAAATAAGAAAATATCATGATATGGAACGTACTCTACAGGATACTATGATAGTTGCTCAAGAAACAGTAAATAATAGAACTGAGCAAGCTGAAAAGGAAGCCAGATTGATTTTGGAATCTGCAAAAATTAAAGCTAATGAAATGCTTCAAGTAGCTAAAGAGAAAGTAAGGACGAGAATGCGACAATTCCGTCAAATTGAGGAATATGAGCAATTTTTCCGAATTCGTTTAAAAACTTTGATTGAGTCTCATTTACAGCTATTGAATGAAAATAAAATTGAGTGTCCACGAGAGATTGAAGGGCTGGATAGAGAATTGGCTACTACTTACGAAGAACCTCATGAAGATGAGTTAGAAACTTGGACTAACCAAGATACTGAGAGAAGTATGTTAATCGGTGATGATGAATAGTAAAAACTTTAACAACATTTTCGGAAGGCATTATTCCCCCGACTTAAAAAGCCTATTTGCTGAGTTGAGCAAATAGGCTTTTTTGTTAGCGTTTTTTTAGAAATGCTAAAAATCCATAAATAGCAAAGAAAATAAAGGCTATTGGGATTATGGCTCTTAAAAGCATAAAGCCTACTGAAAAAAATATGCCTAACAAGCGAAAACCCACAATTAGTGCTAGAATTACAATCAAAATCGTCCAGAAATTTTTCATAAGTTCACCTCCAGTATTATTGTTATGTAAATGGAATAATTTTATCATTGTAACAATGTATTTCGCGATATTAATACAAATTCCTTTTTAAATTCATTTAATTTTAAGAAAAATCTGAACTGCATTAGTTAATAAGTGTGCACGACTAAATAAGAATGAAATTGGGTAATTTATTGATATGATGATGGAGGGATAATTAGGATGGAGACGGAAGAAAAAAAACTTGTGGAAAAATTGTTCAATCGGGTAGAGAGGTTGTCAGATGATTTACACAAAATGAATCTCGCTGAATATACTGAAATTGTTCGTTCTCCACGGCGCATGATTTTTTTGAATTTTATCGCAGGTGTGGCCCGCGGGCTAGGTTTTGCAGTTGGTGCTACAATTTTAGGTGCAATGGTCCTTGCAATTCTCTTTAAGCTAGCCGACTTGAATATTCCCGGAATTGGTTTTTTTATCGCTAAAATAGTAAAAATCGTTCAAACTTATCTTTAACGACGTTATTCTAAACGGGGTGATCAAATGACCAAAGAGTTGATTGATGCAATAAATAAAGTTCAAGGAGGGTGCTGATGGAACGGGCAAAGTTAGAAAAATATCGTAAAATTTTACTTGAAGAGAAAGAACGGCTAGACCTTCAGATTCAGCGTATAGAGAATGGTGCTGATGGAAAAGGTGGTCTACGTCAAAGTTTATTAGAGTCTACAGGTGAATTATCTAGTTATGATAATCATCCTGCAGATCATGGTGATATTACCTTTGAACGTGGAAAAGATCTTGGGATTAAAGATAATAGTCAAACTTTGTTAAAAATGCTTTATGATGCCTTAGAAAAGGTTGATGAAGGAACTTATGGTATCTGTGACCATTGTCAAAGTAAGATTCCTGAAGATAGATTAGAGGCTTTTCCGTATACGACGATGTGTGTAAAGTGTAAGGAAGAGCTTGAGGAGTTTGAGAGACCTCGCGTTCGACCGATTGAGGAAGAAGTTCTTTCCACTCCGTTTCATCGTACATTTACAGATGATAGTGAAAATCTAGCTTTTGATGGAGAAGATGCATGGCAGAAAGTGGCGCGTTACGGTACATCTAATACTCCTCAAGACGTACCTGGTGCAATTACTTCTGATGATGCTTTCTATGATGCAGATGAACGGCATGGAGAAGTGGGCTGGGGAGACGGGATCGAGGATGCTGGTTTTACAGAAGAGTTTGCCGAAAATGTCTATACAGGTAATCCACAGCGTCATAGTCGTCGGGAAGAAAATCAGGATAAATAAATTATTATGGAAATTTCAGAAACTGTGAAACTGATTACTTCTCTGATATTCAGGTCAGAGGAGTTTTCTTTTGTTGCGATTTTAAATGATCTATGCTAAAATAAGGTAGATGTGGATTTTGAGATTGCACGATATGTTTAAAATATTGATAATGGAGTGTGAGGAGTCAATGATCTGGATAGTTTTATTTATTATATTAGGACTTGATCAGTGGTCAAAATATTTTATTAGTAATACTTATAGTTATTTGGAGTCGGTTCCGATCATTCCTAAGATATTTCATTTGACATATGTTCGCAACTATGGGGCAGCTTTTGGTATTTTGCAAAACCGTAGAGAATTATTTTTGGTGATTACCTTTGTAGTTATCGGGATTGTGATATACTTTTTTAAACAATTACCTAAAGATTGGATGTCAAAGCTGGCCCTTGGATTGGCTTTAGGTGGAACTATTGGCAATTTGCTTGATCGACTTAGATTTGGTTATGTAGTAGATTTTTTCGATTTTCAGATTTGGCCTGTCTTTAACGTTGCAGATTCGGCTATTGTTATCGGAATGAGTCTATTTGCTATAAAGATACTATTAAGTGAGAAAAAGGCGGGAGAGATGGAAGATGTTTGAGATTCGTGACTTTGAAATTAGCTTAAGTGATCAAAATATGCGGCTTGATAAGTATTTGGCTGAGGTGAATGAAGATCTAAGTCGTTCTTATATTCGCCAACTTATCGATAAAAATAAGATTAAAGTAAATGGAAAAGTTGAAAAAGCAAGTTATAAGCTGAAATCAAATGATGAAGTAATTATAGAGTTACCAGAACCAACTGAATTAGAAGCAAAACCTGAGCCAATTCCTTTAGACGTGATTTATGAGGATGAAGATATTATTGTTATAAATAAGTCTTGGGATATGGTGGTTCATCCTGCTTATGGTAATAAGGATGGAACTTTAGTAAATGGCCTTCTCTATCATTGTGAGAACTTATCTGGGATTAATGGAGTGATCAGACCAGGTATTGTTCATCGTTTAGATAAAGATACTTCAGGGGTTTTGATTGCTGCCAAGACCGATGTTGCCCATCGAAGTTTGACTGAACAGTTTAAAGGAAGAGATGTAGAGAAGATTTATATAGTTTTAGTTAAAGGATACTTGCCGTATGAAAAAGGGACTGTTGATGCGCCTATCGGACGAGATCCTAAAGATAGGAAAAAGATGGCTGTGGTAAAAGAAAATAGTAAGCCTGCTGTCACTCGGTTTGAAGTTCTTGAACGTTTTCGAGATTATACTTGGGTAAAGATTCATTTAGAAACTGGACGAACACATCAGATTAGGGTTCATTTTAATTATCTTGGGTTTCCAGTAGTAGGTGATGAGAAATATGGTTATCGTGAACAGTTACCTGTGAAAAGACAGATGCTTCACGCTTATCAGCTATCGATTTTTCATCCTGTAACAAATGAGAAGATGACATTTACTGCTCCAATTTATCAAGATATGTTGGATATTGTTGAAGAATTACGAAAAAATAATCAAGTTACTTCTTGACAGAGGTTTTGTTTTCTGTTATAGTTAGTTTGAAAGATTTAATAACGTAGTTATTAAATCTACTTTGATGAGTCACCCTTTAAATTAGCCCAGTGAGGCTAGTAAGAGGTGAGAAGCTTTCATATATGCAGATAGTTAATTTCTGCTATAAGTGAGATTCTACAAACCTTCTTACTGGTATTCGGTGAGAAGGTTTTTTAATATTATGGGTGATATATATCTACTATCGAAGGAGGCAATAGAGATGTCAAAAATGAAAGATAAGAAAGTTTTGATAGATTCTGATGGGATGCGTAGAGCTTTGATAAGAATTTCTCATGAGATTCTGGAAAAGAACAAAGGAATTGAGAATCTGGTACTAGTAGGTATAAGAACTCGCGGAGTACCATTAGCAAAAAGAATTGCTGCGCATATAGAAAATATTGAAGGAAAAAAAGTTCCAGTGGGAATTTTGGATATCACTCTATATCGGGATGATCTTTCAACCATCGATCAACAGCCAGTTGTGCATAAGACAGAGATTGATTTTGATGTAACTGGAAAGACACTAATTTTGATTGATGATGTTCTTTATACTGGAAGAACTGTTCGATCAGCTTTAGATGCAATTATTGATTTAGGGCGTCCAGAACTGATTCAATTAGCTGTTTTGGTTGATAGAGGTCATCGTGAGTTACCAATACGGGCAGACTATGTTGGAAAAAATGTACCTACTTCAAATCAGGAAGTGATTCATGTCGCGCTTGATGAGATTGACGGCGAGGATCAAGTGGTTTTGAGAGAGGTATTGTCATAAAGTATAATTAACATAAACCTTTAAAGCGGTTCAGAGAGACTGAAAAGGGAAATGTGTGAATCAATTCTTTGTTATTCATTCATACTTTGAGTGTATAACTAATGATGCGATAAAACCCTTTCGGTGATCTGACCGAAGGGGTTTTTTTATAAAAAGTATGACAAAAATATCATAAACAATTTAAAAATATTCAAGGGGGTTAGTCAAATGAGTGGTTTAAAAAGTAAGCACATGTTAGGACTGGTAAATGTCTCCAAGGAAGAGATTTCCTTGATCCTAGAGACTGCTGAAGCAATGAAAGAAATTTTTAAGAGAAAAGTTAAGAAGGTTCCAACTTTAACAGGTAAAACAGTTGTAAATTTATTTTATGAACCAAGTACAAGAACGAAAGCCTCATTTGATCTGGCAGGGAAGATGTTAAGTGCGAATATGATGAGCATTGCAGCATCTTCAAGTAGTGTAGCAAAAGGTGAAAGCCTTATTGATACAGGAAAAACTTTAGAAGCAATGGGTGCAGATATTATTATCATCCGCCATTCAGCTCCTGGATCTGCGCTTCTTTTATCTCAACATGTAAAAGCATCAGTGATTAATGCTGGTGATGGAGCTCATGAACATCCAACTCAAGCTTTGTTAGATATGTTTAGTATCAAAGAGAAAAAGGGTCGGATTGATGGCTTAAATGTTCTAATCGTTGGCGATATTATGCATAGTCGGGTGGCGCGTTCAAATATATTCGGTTTAAAGACAATGGGTGCTAATGTAAGGGTGGTCGCTCCAGCAACTCTAATTCCAACAGAGTTGAAGAACATGGGTGTAGAGGTATTCTACTCTTTAGAAGAAGCTCTAAAAGATACAGATGTAGTTAACATCTTAAGAATTCAGAAAGAGCGTCAAAAGAAAGGTCAATTCCCATCTATCCGTGAATTCCATCGGTTCTATGGTATGAATGAAAGAATCTTACCTTATTTAAAAGATGATGTATTAATTCTCCATCCTGGCCCAATGAATCAGGGAGTTGAAATTGATCCAATTATCGCTTTAGATGAACGGGCGATGATTGAAGAGCAAGTAACCAATGGCGTAGCAGTAAGAATGGCTTTATTCTATCTACTAGCTGGAAGGGGGAACCAACATGAAGACATTAATTAAAAACGGTGTTGTTGTAAAAAAAGATATAGAGAATAAGTTGGACATCCTGATTGAGAATGGTAAAATTGTAGAAATAGCAGAAGAGATCAAGGCTTCAGATGCAGAGGTGATTGATGCAACAGGCAAACACATTTTGCCAGGATTAGTAGATTTGCATGTACACTTAAGAGAACCAGGCTATGAGCATAAAGAGACGATTAAGACTGGAACGAAGTCTGCAGCGAAAGGCGGATTTACCAGTATCTGTTGTATGCCAAATACAGATCCAGTAGCGGATAACTCTTCTGTAATTCGCTATATCCAGCATCGAGCAGCAGAAGAGGGTGTAGTTAAAGTGTTCCCAATTGGTGCGATCTCCAAAGAACTTAAAGGTGAAGAGATTGCTGAGATCGGATTGTTAGTTGAAGCTGGAGTTGTAGCTCTCTCTGATGATGGAAATACAGTTATGAACAGTGGTGTTATGCGTCGCGCTATGGAATATGCAACACCATTTGATATAACTTTTATAGCCCACTGTGAAGATAGTACACTTGTGGATAATGGTATGGTAAATGAAGGATACGCTTCTATGATGACAGGTTTACCAGCATATCCAAACGAGGCAGAAGAGATTATCATCGCACGTGACATAGCTCTGGCTACATTAACAGGAGCAAAATTGCATATAGCACATGTTTCAACTAGAGGTGGAGTTGAACTGATTCGTCAGGCTAAAGCAAAAGGACTACCAGTAACTGCAGAGGTTACTCCACATCATCTGGCATTAACCGAGGAAGATGTACTGAGTTTTGATACTAACTTTAAAGTAAATCCACCACTTAGAAGTAAGGCTGATGTTGCAGCATTGATTGAGGGATTATTAGATGGTACTATCGACATTATCGCAACAGATCATGCTCCTCATGCTTATGAAGAAAAGATGGTTGAGTTTCCATATGCTCCTTTCGGAATTGCAGGATTAGAAACTGCTTTACCTGTAGTAATCACTACTCTGGTTAAAGATGGCAGAATGAGCTTAAGCCAATTAGTTGAAAAGATGAGTATTAACCCAGCTAATATTCTTGGATTAGGTGTTGGGCAACTTGAAATAGGACAGGATGCAGATCTGGTTGTTATAGATATGGATAGAGAGATTGAAGTTGATGTTAAAGATATAGTAAGTAAAGGTAAAAACAATCCATTTATCGGTTGGAAACTGACTGGTTGGCCAATGATGACATTAGTGAACGGAAAAATATCATATCAACGGAGTGGTTTTAATGCAAGCAATTGATAGACTAATCGCAAAAATAGAAGCAAAAAATAGTTGTATTTGTGTGGGATTGGATCCGCGTTTTCATCAAATCCCTGGTGTAGTAAAAAATCCAGTACGCGAGAGCATGGGTGAGACCTTAGATGGTCTTGCTCAGGTGCTCATCAATTTTAATCAAAGAATTTTAGAAGCAGTAGAGCCCTATGTACCAGTAGTAAAGTTTCAGATAAGTTTTTATGAACAATATGGGCTTGCTGGAATGAAAGCACTAATAGAGTCTGCAAAAATTGCAAGAGAGTTAGGATTTGAAATTATTTTAGATGCAAAACGTAATGATATTTCTTCTACAGCTAAAGCTTATGCAGATGGTTATCTTGGAAAAGTGAATGTCTGGGGAAGAGAAGAAGCATTATATGATTTTGATAGTATGACAATTAATCCTTATTTGGGTCGAGATGGAATTGATCCATTTATTGAAACAGGACGAAAGTATGAGAAAGGTTTGTGGGCATTACTTAAGACATCTAACCCTTCTTCTGGAGATTTACAGGATCTGATTTTAGAAGGTGGGGATATGGTTTACGAACAGCTGGCTTATAAGTTGCAAGAATTAGGATCGGATTGGCTGGGTGATAGTGGATATTCTAACTTAGGAATGGTAGTTGGCGCAACTTACCCAGGTGCTGCAGAGCGAGTACGTCAGATGCTTCCAAAGACATTTTTCTTAATTCCTGGCTATGGAGCACAGGGAGCAGGAGCAGAAGAATTAAGTCCTTTCTTTAATAAAGATGGATTAGGTGGAATAGTTAATTCATCACGCGGGATTATCTTTGCTAACAGATTAGAAGGCGAAGATTACCAAATAGCAGCAAAACGAGCAGCACTAGAGATGCAGCAAGATCTTAATCAGATTAGAGGAGGCAGATAATATATATGGAAGCAAATTTGATCCTGGAAGATGGAAGCTTATTACGCGGCAAAGGAATTGGTATTCAAGGAGAAACAATCGGTGAAGTAGTTTTTCATACAGGAATGACAGGATATCAGGAGATTTTAACAGACCCGTCTTATCATGATCAAATAATTACCTTTACGTATCCATTGATCGGGAATTATGGAGTAAATGCTCATAGTACTGAATCCAGTAAAATTCAGGCTAGAGGATTAATCGTAAAGGAAGCTGCGAAATATTATAGTAATTGGCAGGCTGAATCTAGCTTACAACACTATCTTGAGAAAAACAAGGTAGTTGGGATTGAACAAATTGATACGCGAGCTTTGACTCGGAAATTACGTGATAAAGGCACCATGTTAGGTGCTATTGTTACAGGTAAGGTAGTAAAAGATCTAGAGGAGTATTTACAAAAGATTCGTCAATTTAAGGTAGCTGAGAACCCAGTTCAAAAAGTGACAACTGAGAGACCATATGTAATTTCTGGTGAAGGTAAACGAATTGCTCTGCTGGATTTTGGAACAAAATCAAATATTATTCGGAATTTGAAAGAAAAACAATGTGAGATTATCGTTTTCCCTGCATGGACAGAACCTGAAGTTATACTTGCCATGAAACCAGATGGATTGGTATTAAGTAATGGGCCAGGAGATCCCTCTCGTTTACCATATATTGATAATATAAAGAAGTTAGTTGGCAAAGTGCCGATTATGGGAATATGTCTGGGTCATCAATTAACTGCTCTTGCTTTTGGGGCA
Source organism: Halanaerobiales bacterium (assembly GCA_023128035.1). The sequence goes on from JAGMES010000057.1 coordinate 18,219, forward strand.
AATACCTATAAACTAAAATATGGTCATCGTGGGGCTAATCATCCCGTAAAAGATCTTGAAACGCAAAAAGTTTATATCACCTCCCAAAATCATGGATATGTTGTTGATGAAAAAACTCTTCCAAAAGCAGCAAAGATTACTCATATTAACTTAAATGATGGAACAATTGAAGGGTTGGCATATCCCGAGTATGGTATTCAAACAGTTCAATATCATCCAGAGGCCGCACCAGGGCCAGCTGATGCAAAGTATCTATTTGAAGAATTTATCGAAAAATTATAAGCAGATTATTAGCAGTTAAAAATCAAGCAAGGGGAGGCCATAGGAGGATGAAATTGAATATAGAAAAAATTTTAGTTATAGGGTCAGGGCCAATTATTATTGGTCAGGCAGCCGAATTTGATTATGCAGGAACCCAGGCCTGTAGGGCTTTAAAAGAACAAGGATATAAAGTAATATTGGTTAATAGTAACCCTGCAACAGTTATGACAGATCAAGAGATAGCTGATCAAGTCTATATCGAGCCATTAAATGTTAAAACTCTTACAAGAATTATTGAAAAAGAACGCCCTGATGGGATTTTGGGATCATTAGGTGGACAGATCGGTTTAAATCTGACAGTTGATCTAGGCAAACACGGGGCTTTAGAAAAATATGGAGTAAAAGTATTAGGAACATCCCTTGAAAATATAAAAAAAGCAGAAGATCGTGAAAGCTTTCGATGCTTTATGGAGGAGATCAATGAACCAGTTTTACAAAGTTTCAATGTTAGTGATCTAGATGAAGCTATCAAGGCTGCAGATATTATTGGGTATCCAGTTATTATCCGTCCAGCATTTACCCTTGGTGGAAGTGGTGGTGGAAATGCGGCAAATGAAGATGAACTTGTGAAGATCGCCCAGAAAGGTTTGATCCAGAGTCCCGTTGGAGAGATTCTGATAGAGATGAGTATCAAGGGTTGGAAAGAGATTGAATATGAAGTAATCCGGGATAACAATGATAACTGTATAACGATATGTAACATGGAAAATATTGATCCAGTAGGTATTCATACTGGAGATAGTATAGTAGTTGCTCCAAGTCAAACACTATCTGATCAGGAATATCAGATGCTTCGTCAATCATCATTAAAGATAGTGAGAGCGTTAGAGATTCGCGGAGGATGTAATGTACAGTTTGCGTTAGATCCGATTAGTAATCAATACTATATAATTGAGGTTAATCCTCGGGTTAGTCGTTCCAGTGCTCTAGCCTCTAAGGCTACTGGGTATCCTATTGCCAAAGTTGCAGCTTTAATTGGAATAGGCTTAAATCTAGATGAGATTACCAATCCAATTACGAGTAAAACCTCAGCCTGTTTTGAACCAAGTCTTGATTATGTAGTTTGCAAAATTCCAAGATGGCCTTTTGATAAATTTGATAAAGCTGAAAGAAATCTTGGAACCCAGATGAAAGCAACTGGTGAAGTAATGTCAATTGGTAGAAACTTTGCTACTGCATTGATGAAAGCAATCCGGTCGCTGGATTCGGGTTTTATCGGAATGTATTTAAAAGAAATGCATCAGTTGCAGGATGACGAATTGATTGAGCGTTTAATAGAACCAGATGACGAAAGAATTATTGCAGTGGCAGAAGGGTTTAGACGTGGATGGAATCTAAAAAGATTGCATGAATTGACAGAAATTGATCCCTTCTTTTTATCACATATAGAATTGCTGGTTGAGATTGAGAAACGATTGAGAAATGAAAAATTGACTGAAGAGTTATTAAGAGAAGCGAAATCAGCAGGTTTTACAGATAGAGAGATAGGAATTTTGGCAGGTATAAGTGGAAAAGATGTATATGAGCTACGGAAAGAAAAAAATATTTATCCTGTCTATAAGATGGTTGATACCTGTGCAGGTGAGTTTGAAGCATCAACACCTTATTTTTACTCTAGTTATGAGGATGAAAATGAGCTGAATCCATCAGGTGATAGAAAGATTTTAGTTATCGGTTCTGGTCCGATTCGGATTGGACAGGGGATTGAATTTGATTATTGCTCGGTTCACGCGGTGCTGGCCCTTAAAGAATTAGGATATACTACACTGGTTATTAATAATAACCCTGAAACTGTGAGCACTGATTTTGATATATCACATAGACTCTATTTTGAACCACTTACACCAGAAGATGTGCTCAATGTAATTGATTATGAAAAACCTGAAGGAGTAGTAATTCAGTTTGGTGGACAGACAGCAATCAATCTCGCTGAAACTTTAAATCAACATGGAGTTAATGTTTTAGGAACCAATGTAAGACAGATAGATATTTGTGAAGATAGAGAAAAGTTTTATCAACTGATGGATGAGTTACAAATCCAGGTACCTAAAGGGAAAGTGGCCTTCAATGCTGATGAAGTCTGGGATCTAATTAAAGAGGTTGGTTATCCAATATTAGTGAGACCGTCTTATGTACTGGGTGGTAGGGCGATGGAGATTATTGAGACTCCAGAGAGATTGGAAAAATATTTAGAGAAATTTAAGTTTCTACCTGGTCAACCATTACTTCTAGATCCATATTTGAGAGGCATGGAGGTAGAGGTGGATGCGATCTCTGATGGTGAAGAGGTTCTGATTCCTGGAATTATGGAACACATTGAGAGAGCTGGAATTCATTCAGGTGATAGTATTACGGTTTTTCCAGGCAAGAAGATTAGTCTTGTAGTGAAAAAACGGATCGCAGAGATGACAGAGAGAGTCGGCAAAGGTTTGAAGTTGAAAGGAATATATAACATCCAGTTTATTGTGACAAAAGATGAAGAGGTATATATCATTGAAGTAAATCCTCGCTCCAGTCGGACTGTACCGTTTTTAAGTAAAGTAACTGGTGTTTCGATGATTAAGGTAGCAATCCAGGTGATTATGGGAGCAAAGCTTAGAGAGTTAGGGTATGGAGTAGGACTTCTACTTGAGCCAGAGATGACTGCGGTTAAAGTACCAGTATTTTCCTTTGCTAAACTGGATGGATTGGATCCGATTCTTGGCCCAGAGATGAAGTCTACTGGTGAAGTTATGGGATTGGGTAAGAATTTGACAGAGGCTTTAATAAAAGGATTAGAAGGTGCTGGTATGATTCGTTCAAAGACAAAGTCCTTGCTGGTAACTGCAGCAGATGAAGATAAAGAAGAAATTTTACAATGTACCCAAAGACTGTATAATAAAGGATTTACAATCTATGCAACTGACGGTACAGGAGCGTTTTTAAAGCAAAATGGAATCGAGATTCAATTAGCAGAAAAAGTAGGTCGTGCAGATAACGATATTCTTGATTTGATTCAAAATCAAAAGATCGATTATATATTTAATACACCTTCTCAGAATGGAGAGAAGGGTCAATTTACAGATGGATATAAGATTCGTCGGAAAGCTGTAGAGTTTAACATTCCGATTTTTACAAATCTGGATAGTATCCAGGTCTTTTCGGAAGCTTTGGAACAGGTAATGGATTCAGAATGGAATTTGGAGCCAGTTCCTCTCTCGGCGATTAAAAGGAGGACTTAAAATGTCTCAGATTCACTCAGGTCTGGTTGTGAGTAAGCAAAAGTTAAATGATAGATATTGCCTTCTGGGGATTCAATCCCCAGATTTGGCAAATGAGGCGAGATCAGGACAGTTTGTTAATGTTGAGGTACCATCAGGTGGGCATGATCCACTCTTAAAACGTCCTTTTGGAATTCATAAAGTTGATCATAATGAGGGCATCATATATATATTATTTAAGATTGTTGGAACAGGTACAGAGATTTTAAGTAGTTTAGAGCCAGGGGTGAATTTAGAGGTTATAGGGCCTCTCGGAAATGGATTTACTCTCACAGAAAAGCAGTCTGTATTGTTAGTAGGTGGAGGAATTGGGATTGCACCATTGTATGAGTTGGCAGTGAAATTATCTGAACTAGGAAATAAAGTTAAATTGGTATTGGGATTGACAGATGAAAAAGATCTGATTTTGGGTGATATAGTAAAAGATTTTGATTCAGAATTGATTATGGTTCATGGTGATAAAACTGGAGTGCGAAATGGTCTGGTTACTGAGCTTGTTGAGGAAGCATTTATAAATGAAGAGTTTGATCAGATCTATGTCTGTGGGCCAAATGCAATGATGGCTGCACTGAAAAAAATGTTAGGTGATAAGAATAAGATAGCTCAGTTTTCCTTAGAAGAGAGAATGGGCTGTGGGGTTGGGCTGTGCTTCTCTTGCACATGTAAGGTAAAAGATGAGGATGCTACTGATGGTTGGAAGAATGAGAGAGTTTGCACATGCGGGCCAGTCTTTATGGCAGATGAGGTGATCTTTGATGACTAGAGATTTGAGTGTTCAATTAGGAAGACTAAAGTTAAATAATCCGATCATTACAGCATCTGGTACCTGTGGATTTGGTTATGAGCTTAAGCCTTATCTTGATGAAATGCCTGGAGCGATTGTTTTAAAAGGCTTGACATTAGAAGAGCGAAAAGGTAATCCTACTCCAAGGATTGTAGAGACTCCTGCAGGGATAATAAATTCCATTGGTTTGCAGAATCCAGGTTTAAAGCGATTTAAAGAAGCGTATGTGCCAAAGTTACGTGAGCTTAATACTTCCTTGATAGCTAATATCTCTGGTAATACTGTTGAGGATTATGGAATCCTGGCAGAAGAGTTAAGTCAAATAGAAGAGATTGCTGCGATTGAAGTAAACATCTCTTGTCCGAATGTGAAAAAAGGTGGTATGGTTTTTGGTACTGATCCTAATGAAGCATACAAGGTGGTACAAGAGGTGAAAGAAAAGTCCTGTATTCCTGTGATCGCTAAGCTAAGCCCGAATGTGACAGATGTTCGGGAGATTGCGATTGCTGTAGAGAAAGCTGGAGCAGATGCGATTTCGATGATTAATACATTGCTGGGGATGAAGATAGATATTAAGAAAGGTCGCCCATTCCTTGGGAATCTGATGGGGGGGCTGTCTGGCCCGTGCATTAGACCAGTAGCAGTACGGATGGTTTATCAGACTGCTCAAGTTGTAAAGATACCGATCATCGGTATGGGTGGATTAAGAACAATCGAAGATGTAATTGAGATGCTGATGGCTGGAGCAACAGCAGTTTCCATCGGAACAGGAACAATGGTTGATCCAAATTTGCCATCAAAGTTAGTGCGAGAGTTGGCGGGATATTGTGATAAGAATGGGATTGGGGATTGGAAGAGCTTGATTGGGGTGGCATTGGCTAAATAGATTTTGGGAGGTTGATAAATATGGAACGAGATAAGATGATAGAGATATTGAAAGAGACTGGTGCTTTGTTGGATGGACATTTTAAATTATCTTCTGGAAGACATAGTGGTGGATATGTTCAATGTGCACAGATTTTGCAATATCCATGGCATTTAGATAAATTCTGTATTGCTTTAGCTGAGTTATTTAATGATAAAGAGGTTGATGTGGTTGTAGCTCCTGCAATGGGTGGAGTGCTGATCTCTAATGGTGTAGGTCGGGCAATGGAAAAACGGGCACTGTTTACTGAACGGGTAGATGGTGAGATGAGTTTAAGACGGAACTTTCACATTCAGCCTGGTGAGAAAGTGTTGATCGTGGAGGATGTAGTGACTACTGGTAAGTCAGTAAAGGAAGTTGTTAAAGTAGTGAATGAGGTAGGCGGAGATATAGTGGGGATTGGTTCATTTATAGATAGAAGTGGTGGTAATGCAGATTTTGATGGTATAGAGTTTCGGGCGTTGTTGAAGGTGGATGTTGAGAGTTATTTGCCTGAGGAGTGTCCACTTTGTAAGGAAGGGAAAGAGATTACTAAGCCGGGGAGTCGGTTTTTGGGGAAATAGGGAAGAGATAAGGAGAGCTGAGAGGCTCTCTTTTTTGGTTTTTGGTGTAAAGAATTAATTTAGGAGTAACAGTGGTTATTAATATATCATATAAATGATTTAGAAGGCGGAAATCTTGTAGGTTTCAAAATTTTACAAAGGTTTTTGTTAAATTTTGAGTTTTATTGTCCCGAAATTATTTCTGCATTAATAATCTAATATATGACTTTAAACAAGTTTTAATTTTATTCTGACTATTTTCTTGTAAAATTAAATAAAATACGTTATAATAGTATTAAGCTAAGCCTAATAAAAGGATGTGATAATTATGGCTACAGCTACTTTTGATAAAAAAATTATAATTACTAATGAAGCAGCCGACGTACTGATTAAGGGTCTTTCGCGAAGCAAACCTAAATTTGTAAGTGATATTGATGTTGAAAAAGAGCTTGAGAGGAGTCGGTCTTTATTAAAACAACTTTAATATCATTAAAAGAATTATTAGAAATAGCTGATGACAGCTTTATTGAAGCAGCTATTTCTAATTTTTTTTGCAAAAGGGATATTGATGTTGAATCGTTTATAAAGATTAAAGCTGTTCACTATGAAAAGACTAGTAAAGGAAGAACTTATTTTATAGTAGATAAAACTTCCTTAGAAAAGAATAAAGAACTCAAAATATTAGCCTACTTTACAATAGCGTTAAAAACTTTAGTATTGTCAGAAGAGTTATCTAAATCTAAAAGAAAAAGGTTAGATGGATTACATAAAAATACAACCGATGTCTCCTGTTATTTAATTGGACAACTAGGCAAAAATGATTTATACAAAGGTGTAGTACAAGGTAAGAAAATAATTAATTATGCAGTAAATGTAATCATGAAAGCTTATCAATGTATTGGAGGAAGATTTATTTTAGTTGAATGTAATGACGTACAACAGTTAGTTACTTTTTATCAAAGTAATGGTTTTGAGGTGCTTCAGAAAGATGGACTAGTACAATTAGTTAGGTTTTTATAATGATTATTTAACACCTTCTTTAGTGAGGGTGTTTTTTGTTGCAAGCATTTTGTTTCATAAGTTAATTAATGAAGATAGATATTAAGAAAGGTAGGCCATTGCTGGGGAATCTGATGGGGGGGCTATCTGGCCCGTGCATCAGACCAGTAGCAGTACGGATGGTTTATCAGACTGCTCAGGTTGTAAAGATACCGATTATCGGTATGGGTGGAGTGAGGACTGTTGAAGATGTAATTGAGATGCTGATGGCTGGAGCATCAGCAGTTTCCATAGGAACAGGTACTATGGTTGATCCAAACCTGCCATCAAAGTTAGTAAGAGAGTTGGCAGGATATTGTGATGCGAATGGAATTGATGATTGGAAGAGTTTGATTGGGATGGCATTGGCTAAATAAATTCTAGGAGGTTGATAAATATGGAACGTGAAATGATGATAGCGATTTTAAAAGAGACTGGTGCTTTGCTCGATAGACATTTTAAATTATCTTCTGGAAGACATAGTGGTGGATATGTTCAATGTGCACAGATTTTGCAATATCCATGGCATTTAGATAAATTCTGTATTGCATTAGCTGAGTTATTTAATGATAAAGATGTTGATGTGGTTGTTGCTCCTGCAATGGGTGGAGTGTTGATCTCTAATGGTGTAGGTCGGGCAATGGAAAAGCGGGCACTGTTTACTGAACGGGTAGATGGTGAGATGAGTTTAAGACGGAATTTCCACATTCAGCCTGGTGAGAAAGTATTGATCGTTGAAGACGTAGTGACTACTGGTAAGTCTGTGAAAGAAGTTGTTAAGGGATGCACTAAAAATAACTTC
>JAGMES010000058.1 GCA_023128035.1 Halanaerobiales bacterium
CCGTCTTTTCAATAGATATATAACTGCTCTGTTCTATATTTTTAATATCTTCTGCCAGTTCTCGAATAGTCGGCTTTTCAAAGACCTCTCTCAATGGAATCTCTACATTCATCTCTTTGAACACTCTAGCAGTAAACTGTGTCGCTCTTAAAGAATGACCACCAAGATCAAAGAAGTTATCATAAATACCTATCTTTTCTACTCCCAATATATCTGACCATATCTCTACTAACTTTGCTTCAACCAGGTTAGTAGGTGCTACATATACTGTTTCAATATTGATCTTACTCTGTGGATTAGGCAAGGCTTTCCGATCTAACTTGCCATTTGGTGTCAATGGAAGTTCATCCAATTGAACGAAATAAGATGGAATCATATAATCAGGTAGCTCTTTTGATAAATAATTTCTTAATTTTGATACTGTTAACTCACTATCTGAAACAATATAGGCGCAGAGATATTGAGCACAGGCTTCATCTTCCCCTACGCTGACCACTGCTTCTAAGATGTTTGGATGGGTTAATAATTGTTTCTCAATCTCTCCAACCTCTACTCTAAATCCTCTAATCTTAATTTGGTGATCAATTCTGCCAATAAATTCCACTTTACCATCTGACAACCATCTCGCCAGATCACCTGTTTTATACAACCTTTCACCTAAACTCTCACTTTCATTAAGTGTAATAAACGGATTTGCTATAAATCTTTCCTCTGTAAGTTCTGGTCTATTTAAATAGCCTCTAGCCAATCCAACTCCAGAAAGACATAACTCCCCGATTACCCCTATAGGCTGTATCTGATCATTTCGATCAACAATATATACCTTCATATTGTTGATCGGTCTACCGATTACAGGTCTTTTTACAAAATCATTAATATCATTTTGATCGAACAGAATGCTTAAACATCCGATAGTTGCTTCTGTTGGTCCATAATGATTCATAAATTGGATTTTGGGATACTTGCTTTGATAGACTTCTAAATCATTTACTCTGATTTTTTCTCCACCTAAGACAATTATTCTAAGTGATTGTAATTCATCATCAACCATAAAGTTAGGACTATTAATCATCATATTAAACATAGATGGAGTCACTTTAATGAATGTAATCGAATTCTCGCCAAGATAATCGACCAGTAAGTTACCATCTTTGTATAAACTCTCAGCAACAATATGTAATGTTGCCCCACTAAGCAGTGAGGACCAGAATGCAGTATATCCTAAGTCAAAAGCATATGAAGAAAGCATGACAGAAGAATCTGCTTTTGTGATCTTTCCTTGCTTTGTAAACCAATTCATATAATTAGCTATAGATTGGTGTTCAATAGCAACACCTTTCGGTTTACCAGTTGAACCTGACGTGTAAATGATATAAGCTAGATTATTTGCAACAGCTCGCTCAGGATTGGTAGATTCACCGTTGTATGTAAAGGTATCTAAATCTAATTTTTCAATTTCAAGATCTTTTTGCAATCTGGATTGAGTTACTAAAATCTTTGTTCCACTGTCCTGAAGCATATACTTCATTCGTTCTGCAGGATATTCTGGATCAATTGGCAGATAAGCTCCTCCTGCCTTTAAAATACCCAGAATACCGACTACCATCTCCACTGAACGATCGACCATTATTCCTACAGTTATATCTTTTTGAATACCTTTTTTAATCAAAATTTCTGCTAACTGGTTGGCTCTATCATTTAACTCACTAAAATTAAGTTGCTCATCTGTACAGACAATCGCTTGATGATCTGGCGTTCTTTCAACCTGCTCTTCAAACAATTGATGTATTGTTTTTTCTTTTGCGTACTCTATTGTCGTGTCATTAAACTCAGATAAAAGTTTTTGCTTTTCTTCTTCTCCAATCATTTCAATCTCTGAAATTGATAACTCAATGTTTTGAATCATCACATTAAGTATATTGATAAAATGTTTACTAATACGTTCTATTTCATCATCTTCAAAGAGATCAACATTATATGTGAATTTAAAGGAAGTTTTCTCATGACTGGCAACCAAAATCGTTATATCATAATTCGTTAATGAATAAACAGAATCAAAGTTGATTTCAAAACCAACATTCCCATATTCCATTGAGCCAATTGGATAATTTTCATAGACAATGATTGTATTAAATAATGGTTGAGATTTATCTATATTACTTAAATGTTCGATATCAACCAGAGAGATATAATCATGCTCTCTAATTTCAACCAGTTTATTATTCACGTTGTTTAAAATTTCTCGTATATTGATATTTGTTATATTATTAAATAATATTGGAAGTGTATTGATAAATAAACCCACAATATTTTCAACATCCTCTACCTCTCCAGGCCTTCCAGAAACCGTCATTCCAAAACAACTTTGCTCAGTATTATTATACTTCTGCAATAAAATTCCCCATGCTGTCTGAATCAACACATTTATTGTTATCTCATTCTTCTTGCAGAATTCATTGATTTCTGCTGTTTTTACTTGATCTAATCCTATTTCCATCGTTCTGGATTCTGTTATGGATTCTCCCCTTCTCTTGCGTTTATCAACTGGTAATAATGTCGGTTCTGCAAAATCTTTCAGATACTCTTGCCAAAATTGCAAACCTATTCTCCTATTCTGCTTTTTCAACCACTCCAAATAATCTCCAAACTGGGCAACTGGTATAACTGGTAACTCCAGCTGATTTAGAAGAGAGTAATAGATTTGCAGGAGGTTTTTAATTACAACTGGCCCGCTCCAGCCATCCATTAAGATATGGTGGAATGTCCAACATATAAAATATTTTTCAGCTGATAATTTTAATAATGAGAGTCTATTTAATTTGCTCATTTTAAAATCAAATGGTCGATTTAGATCAGTATCTTTGAAGTTATTTATGTAATTACTTTGCTCATCAATATTTAACTCTGAAATATCTATTTCATATATTTCAACTTCTTTTTCTTCTAAAACGATTTGAACTGGACTTTTAGCTTCTTTCCACTTAAAATCTGTTCTAAATATTTCATGTCGTTCCATGACCTCTTCCCAGGCTGCTTTAAATAAATTGATATCAATCTTTCCTTCAAGCCAGAAACAGGTCTGTTCACGATAATTTGTCCCTTCCTCATTTAACAGACTATGAAATAACATCCCCTCTTGCATTGGAGTCAGTGCATTAATCCGTAAGATGGTATTTACATCTTCATAGCTGTGAAAAAGAAGATCAAATCCATCAATATCAAATAAATTTTCTACACCATAATCTGAAGCTGTAACGTTTTGGTCTATTCTACTTGTACAATGGGTAATCAACTCAGATAATTGCTCCAGATAGATAATTTTAAGCTTTTCAATCAAGCCTTCCTCGACATATTTCGCATTATAATCTACTCTGAGTTCCAATTTACCATTCAAAATCATACCATTAATCTCAATCAAACTAATATGACTATTATCATAATGGATGCTTCTTCCTGGATTTTCACTACAATTTGAGAGTAAACTTTCTTCGGTCTTTTCAATAACACCATCTAGTTGTCCAAAATAATTAAATGATATTTCTGGATTTAATCTCTGTAACTTCTCATTTCCCTGCAAATATCTTGAAATTCCATAATTTAGACCCTTATTGGGAATCCTACGGAGTGTTTCTTTTACAGATTTAATTGTCTTTTCGATGGTAGTTTGTTTTTCTAAATAGACTGGATATTCGCTGGTGAACCATCCAATTGTCCTCGATAGATCAAGTTCATCTATGATTTCTTCTCTACCATGTCCTTCCAGTGTTAATAATATATTATTACAATTCATTAATTCCGTCATAGATAGAGTGAGGGCTGTTAGTAAGATATCATTGATCTCAGTATTATAAGCAAGATTGACTTTTGTTAATAATTTTTCTGTTAAATCTTGATCAACTTGAACCGTTACACCCTTAAAATCTCTAGAATGATTCTCTTCTACCTCCATCTTTGACAGAGATTTTACTTGTACAGGATTTATCTTTTCCCAATATGCGATATCAAGTATTTCTGTTTCAGCAAAATGATTCAGCTGATGACCCCATTCTAAAAAAGAAGTTGTTTTGAATGGAAGCTTATCCTGAAGTTTAGAACGATATTGGTTCTCTAAATCCTCTAAAAGTATTCTCCAGGATACTCCATCAATCACTAGATGATGTACGATGATCAACAACCGTTTTCCATTATCGCCTAAATCAAAGAGAACTGCTTTAATCATCAAATCTGTTTCTAAATTCAGTTGATCTTGAATTTCCTCACTGATCTTAATGATCTTTTCTTTTTGCACTTCATACGAATCCCAGGCCAACTCAATCAATCCCAGCTCAAAATCAACCTCATCAAATCTTAGATTAAACTGCTGAACCTGCCCATTCTCAAAATTATACCCCATCCGTAAAGCATCATGATGTTCGATGATTTTCTTAAATACATCTTCTAGTAATTTCACATCCACATCTTCTCTTAAAGAAAAGAGATTTAACTGATTCCAATAATGTTGATGGCTAAACTGATGCTCAAAAAACCATCTCTGGATAGGTGTAAGTAAAACCTCTCCAGATACCTCTGCCTGAGATATAACTATTTTTTCCTTGTTATAATCCACGTTCTTCAAGATCTGAGCAATGGTTTTATGTTTAAAGATTTCTTTTACTGGTATGTTCAGTCCATATTCATTAGCTCTAGCCAATATTTGCATCGCTTTAATAGAATCTCCACCCAATGCAAAGAAGTTATCATTGATCCCTATCGTAGAAACACCCAATACATCTGACCAAATTTGAGCCAGTGTTTTTTCAACTTCACTCTCTGGTGCTACATATACTACTTCTATCATCATGCTCTCGACTACTTCAGGGAGAGCTTTCTGATCAATCTTACCATTAGAAGTCAATGGCATCTTCTCTAGACTCACAAAATAAGTCGGAATCATATAATCAGGCAATTCTTTTGACAAAAATGATCTCAATTCTGCTACTTTTAATTCCCCATCTGAAACAAAATAAGCCGCTAAATATTTATTCTCTTCCTGATCACTCCGAGCGACGACCACAACTTCATTAACTGCATCATGACGCAATAATTGATTTTCTATCTCCCCTATTTCGATTCTATATCCTCTCACCTTAACTTGAGTATCCATTCTACCTACAAACTCTATATTGCTATCACCAAGCCATCTAGCCAGATCACCTGTTCTATACATTCGCTCTTTGGTATAAGGATTTGTCACAAACTTTTCACCAGTCAATTCTGGTCTATTTAAGTAACCTCTCGCTAAAGTCACGCCTGATACGCATAACTCTCCGACTACACCAGGCGGTACCAAATGATTGTTTTTATTGAGTATATAAACTTGTGTATTTAAAATCGGATTTCCAATTGGTACTGTTCTGTATGTACTCTCATCCTCCTGGCACTTCCAGGCAGATGCACAGATCGTCGTCTCTGTAGGCCCATAAGCATTGATATATTCTACGCTCTCTTTCCAGCGATTTACTAACACAAAGTTCGTTGCCGAACCTGCTGTAACTATCTTTCGCAAAGATGCAACCTTTTTAGGACGTAAATTGGTTAAAAAAATTGGCGGTAAAGTTGCTATGGTAATACCACTGGTATTTAAAAAATTCTCAAAACGCTCATGATCGTTGATCGTATCTTTTGTAATCAAATATAAAGTGGCGCCTGATAATAAGGCCATATATGTTTCCCATACAGAAGCATCAAAAGCACAGGTCGCAAATTGAACGATTCTATCTTCTGCATTAACACCAAGACTCTCTTTAAAGAATTGACTCAAGTTTGCTATACCAATATGTTCTAAAAGAACCCCTTTTGGTTTACCTGTTGACCCTGAAGTATAGATAACATATGCTAAATCACTGGCATTATTGCTCAGTTCTAGATTAGAAGTATCACCAGTAAATAATTTTTCCTCTTCAAGATCTACGATCTCTCCTAAAAATGGAATTTGACCTTTTAAATGATGCTGAGTTAATAACAGATTTGTCTGGCTATCATTTAGCATATAATTGATTCTTTCTGCTGGGTATGTTGGATCAATGGAGAGATAAGCTCCCCCTGCTTTTAAGATCGCCATAATTCCAATAAACATTTCCAGTGATCTTTCAGCCATGATTCCTACGATTTGATTAGACTGTACACCTTTTTCACGTAAAAACCTTGCCAATTGATTTGCTTTGGCATTTAACTTTTCATAAGTTATTTGCTCCTTAGCAAAAACAACAGCAATTTGATTTGGGGTTTTACAAACCTGTTCTTCAAATAACTGAGAAATGGTTTGCTTTTCTGGATAATCTCCTCTTGTATTATTCCATTCAAATAATAGTTGTTCTTTCTCTTCTTCTGAGATGATCTCAATATCTGATACAGCTAATTCAGGTTCCTCGACAACCTGATAGATCACATTTTCCAAATGTCCGGCAAATCTTTCAATCGTCTCTTTTTTAAATAATTTTGTTCGATACTCCAAACTGCATTGAATTCCCTCATCTGTCTTAACCGCATTTAAAGTCAGATCAAATTTTGCTATCCTATTTTTAAATTCATAAGGGTGCAATTTTAGATCTGAAACCATCAATTCAGAAGAATCACTGTTTTGGAGGACAAACATGGTATCAAATAATGGATTTCTATTCAAATCCCTCTCCAAATCAAGTTTCTCAACTAACATTTCAAACTGATAATCCTGATGCTCATACGCCTTTAAAGCATTTTCTTTGACTTCTGTTAAAAATTGAAGAACATTTTTCTCTCCAGTGGGTAAGTTTCTGAGAGCCAATGTATTGACAAACATTCCGATAACATTATCTAAATCTCCCTGAAATCTCCCCGAAATTGGAGAACCAACCACTATATCTTCCTGACCTGTATATTTTGACAGTAGAATATTATAAGATGCTAACAAAACCATATACAATGTAGCACCATTTTGTGTAGCTAATTGATTTACTTTGGCAGTTAATTCATTGCTCAAAGTAAAGTTATAAGAAACCCCTGCAAAAGTCATCTCTACAGGTCTTAGATAGTCTGTAGGTAAGTTCAAAACAGGAATATCTCCTGCAAAGGTCTCCAACCAATATTTTTCCTTTTTCTTGATCTCATCTGACTCAAAGAATTTATTTTGCCATTCTGAGAAATCCTTATATTGAATTCTTAACTCAGGAAGTTCATTGCCAGCATAGGATTGGATAAAATCATGAATAAAAATTTCCATAGAAAGTCCATCAGAGATAATATGATGTAGGTCAATCAAAAGTAAATGTTTATCTGAATATTTGACGAGACCCACCCTGAGCAATGGAGCTTTACTTAAATCAAAAGGCTGAATAAATTCATCTATCATTCGATCAAGTTCTTTCTCAGCGGTTGTTAGATAAATCAGATTAAAATCTACATCTTTATGAATTCGCTGAACAGGTTCTCCATCAATCAGCTCAAATGATGTTCGCAATGACTCATGCCGCCCAATTAATTTACGAAAAACAGATACAAACCGATCCTGATCTAGCTCACCCTCAATCACCAAAAAGCCTGGCATATTATAGGTAATACCCTGGCCTTCTAGTTGATTTAATACATAGAGTCGCTTTTGAGCAGAGGATACAGGGTACGTACTTGTGTACGCATCTTCTTTCTCCTCAACAACTTCTATATAGGAATAGATCGACTCATCGGTTCTTCTAATAAATTCAGCTAATTCTCTGACTGTTGGGGTTTTGAAAATCTCTCCTAATGAAATTTCTACATTTAAATCTTGATATATTTTGGTAGCTAAAGATGCTGCTTTTAATGAATGACCACCTAATTCAAAGAAGTCATCATTAATCCCGATCTTTTCAACACCCAAAATTTCTTCCCATAACGCAACAAGGTTCTCTTCTGTTTCATTTTCAGGTGCTACATACTTAACCCCTGTACTGATACTTCCAGATGGCTCAGGTAATGCTTTACGATCTACTTTTCCATTTGAAGTCAATGGTATTTGATCTAAAGAGATAAAATAAGATGGAATCATATAATCTGGTAATTCTTTTGCTAAATAACTTCTCAAATCAGCTATTCTGGGCTGCTGATCAGAAATGATGTATGCAGCTAAATAGTTATTTCCACTCTGATCTTTCTGGTCTATCACCACTACATCTTTTATTACTTCATGCTGTAACAACCTTTTTTCTATCTCGCCTAATTCAATTCGAAAACCCCTTATCTTAACCTGACGGTCAATCCGTCCCAAATATTCCATATCTCCATTTGGTAAGCGTCTTCCTAAGTCTCCTGACCTATACATTCTCTCTTCAGGGAAATAAGGATTATAGACAAATTTTTCTTCGGTCAATTCAGGTCGGTTTAGATAACCTCGCGCTACCCCATCTCCACCAACACATAATTCTCCTTGTACACCAATCGGAACTAACTTTTGATCCTGATTCATAATATATGTTGTCAAAGTTGGAATTGGCTTTCCGATATTGCTAATATTATTCTCGATCTCATAAGCAGTGATCTCTTTATAGGTAACATGTACAGTTGTTTCTGTGATCCCATACATATTGATCAATCTAGTCTCTGGATACTTTTGATTCCAATCCTTCAGCATAATTGGTTTTAACGCTTCACCACCAAAGATAACATATCTAATCGCAAGCTCTTTCTTATTACATTTCAATTCTTCAGCAATCAAATTATAAAAAGCTGTCGGAGTTTGATTTAAAATTGTTACCTTTTCTTTTAGCAATATAGTCAAAAATTCTTGTGAATTTTGCGCTATTAGCTTTGAAATAATGATCAATTTGCCTCCATACAATAATGAACCATACATCTCCCATACTGTGAAATCAAAACAGTATGAATGGAAGAGTGTCCAGACATCAGTTTCTGTAAAGTCAAATTGAAATTTATCGTTGAACATCAATCTAATCAGATTATTATGTTCAACCATAACCCCTTTGGGCTTTCCTGTAGACCCAGAGGTATAAATGATATATGCTAAGTCTGATGATTGATTTATATTTTCTAAATTTGAACAATCCTCTGCAAACATTTTTTCATCCATTAAATCAATGATCTCCCCAGAAAAATGGTTCTGACCTGCTAGATGATTCTGAGTTAATAAAAATTGAGTCCTACTATCTTTTAACGTATAAACTATTCGATCTTCTGGATAATTCGGATCTATTGGCAGATAGACCCCACCTGCTTTCAATATCCCAATAATTCCGATTACCATTTCAAAAGAACGCTCAACGAGCATTCCCACTATCGTCTCTGCTTTAACACCTTTTTCTCTCAAAACCCTAGCCAGTTGATTTGTTCTTTCATTCAACTCCCGATAACTCATTTCTTTATCTTTAAAAACCAAAGCTATGTTATCAGGCGTTCTAGTCACCTGTTTTTCAAACAATTGATGAATCGTCGTACCTTTTGGATAATCTGCTCTAGTATCATTCCAATCAAACAAAAGCTGTTGCTTCTCCTCTTTAGAGATCACCTCGATCTCCTCAATCTTCATCTCTGGGCTAGCAACAACTTCCTGAATGATATTACAAAAATGTTCTGCAAACTTCTCCATTGTTTCTTTTTTGAACAATCGAGTGGCATATTGTAAATTAAAACTGAATTTATTCTTTTTCTCCTGGCCTTCTAGGGTAATATCAAATTGAACCGTTCTGGTTTCAAACTGATATGGAGAAAATTTTAAACCTTCGATCATAAGTTCATAGTTATTAATATTTTGAAAAACAAACATTGTATCAAAGAGTGGATTTCTACTCAGATCTCGTTTAAGATTAAGTTGATCAATTAACGTTTCAAACTGATAATCCTGATTTTTATAACCATTCAAGGCATTCTCTTTTACTTCTAAAAGGAAGTCAGAGAAGGATTTATCTTGAGCAGGAGTATTTCTCATAGCGATTGTGTTCACAAAAAATCCCACTGTATTTCTCAATTCAGCATGTTGTCGCCCTGCGATTGGGGTTCCAACGATAACATCATCTTGCTCCGAATATTTAGCCAATAAAACATTATACACAGCAAATAAAAACATAAATACTGTCATATCTTGTTTACGAGCCACTTCTTTCACTTTTAAAGCTAGTTCTTCTCCTAATTCAAAGTGAAAATTACTCCCTTCATAGCTCATCCGTTCTGGCCTATGATAGTCAGTCAGCATATTTAATACTGGTAATTGACCATTAAAAACTTTCAACCAATAGTTTTCTTGTTCTTGAATCAACTCACTATTTAACAAATCATTTTGCCAAATGGCAAAATCTACATATTGAATTTCCACCTCAGGCAAATTTTTATTTAAATACAATTGAATCAATTCATTAATGATAATACCGTTTGAAAAACCATCAGTAATGATATGATCTATATCAAAAAGAAAAAGATATTTACAATCTATCAATTTAATAAGTTCAGCTCTCATTAAGGGAGCTTTCGTTAAATCAAAGGGTTTGATAAATTCATAGATTAGATCATCTATCTCTAATCCTTCAGCCTGGCTATAACTGATCGTAAAATCAACTTCCTCATAAACCACCTGTGTCACTTTACCATTATTAAACTGAAAAGCTGTCCGTAAAGCTTCATGTCTTTCAATCAATTTATAAAATGCATCCTGAAATCTTACCTTATCTAAATCCCCCTCTATAATCATTGCGTGTGGAAGATTGTAGGCAGTATTTTTACCACTAAATTCTCTTAACATATAAAGTCTTTTTTGAGCAGATGAACACTCAAAACACTCAAATCCCATCTTATTTCCCCTCTCTCCTACGTGGAATTTTTTTAAAAGAAATTTTATTAGAGGTCGAATTAGTATTTTGCTTAAGTACTTGCTTACTAATTTCAGCAATTGTAGGATTTCTAAAAATTTGATCTAATGATAACTCAATATTAAACTCTTTCGAGATTTTTGACATCAAGGTAAGTGCTATGATGGAATCTCCACCTAAGTCATAAAAACTATCATAAATACTCACTTCTTCTAGTCCCAATACTTCTGCCCAAATTCCAGCTAATTTTCGCTCATCTTCACCTAAATCCGGGTCATCTTCTTTAATTACTACATTCGTAACTCTTTTAAAACTACGCTCGTGGGATTTATTTCTCTCTCCAATCATTGCTAAAATTCCTTTAACAATATCCTCTTTATCAGATTTATTCAATATTTGATTTAATAAATCCATATTTTCAGCACTCACAGCCACTTCTTTCCTCGCCAGCATCATTTCCGAAGGCTTAACCCAACATTTTTTACGATCAAATTGATAGACAGGAATATTGATCCGTCTTAATTTTTGCCCTTTATAAATTTCATCCCATGCAATCTCAGCACCTGATACATATGATCTAGCTATCTTTTCATAGCTGTCTTCTTTAAGATCAACTTTTTCCATCACATTTTTGCTGTTTTTTACATTTCCATAATAAATTCTTTGACCATCTGCAACCTTTTCAAATTTAAATTTATACAACCTTTTTAATTGACTCATCAAATCTTCACGACCTTCAACGATCAAAGCCAGTCTATAACTATAATGGTTTCTACCTGTATTAGCTGTAAAACAAAGATGAGCCAAACAAATCTCTTTTTCTGACTCTAGAAAAGTAATATATTTAGAAATGATATCTTTTAATACTTCTTCACTTTTTGCTGATATCGTCAGTATATTCACTTTTGATTCATCAGTTTGTGATTCCTTCTCTAGTTTTGGAGCTTCTTCTAAAATCATATGCACATTTGTACCACTCAAACCAAATGCACTGATTCCAGCTCTGCGTGGACCAGATTCTACATTCCAATGATTTAATTTAGCATTTACATAAACTGGAGAATTAAGAAAATCAATCTCCCGATTTGGTTTTTCAAAATGAAGACTGGCTGGAATCTCCCGATTTTTTAAAGCCAATATCACTTTGATCAAACCCACAATCCCTGCAGCATTATCTAAGTGTCCTACATTTGTTTTTACTGAACCAACGGCACAAAAGTGTTTCTTCTTTGTATGCTTTGCAAACGAGTTCTGTAAAGCATAAATTTCAATCGGATCTCCAAGTTTTGTACCTGTCCCATGAGCTTCAATATATGAAATTGTCTCAGGATGAATTCCTGCCCTTTTCCAGGCTTTTTGGATAACCCCTTCCTGAGCCTGAAGATTAGGAGCTGATATTCCAATCGACTTACCATCCTGATTAGTAGCACTTCCTTTGATAACCGCATAAATTGAATCACCATCTGCTAATGCTTTTTTTAGTGGTTTTAAAAGAAGGACTCCAACCCCTTCACCAAATCCTGTCCCAGTTGTGTTATCATCAAAAGATCTAGCTCGACCATCTTTTGCTTCAATACCAATTCCCGGGCCAAAACCTCCCCCAAACTCCCCAGCATCTTTCGGCTCCGCAGGTATTAACCAGACCTTAACCCCTCCCGCAATAGCCATTTCACAATCTCCATTTTTGATACTTGTCGATGCCAGATGGACTGCTAATAAGGCAGAAGAGCAAGCAGTATCAACCAGCATACTAGGGCCAGTTAAATCCAATAAGTAAGATAACCTTCCCGTTATAACAGCATTAATGTTCCCCAAAGTTGCCAAAGAAAGCAACTCCGGGGAATATTTTTGTATCAATTTTTTATAATCATCACCAAAATCATGACTATGTCCGACAAAGACACCTGTGTTACTTCCAGCTAATTTCGTTCCACCATACCCGGCATCTTCAACTGCCTGCCAGGCTGTTTCTAAAAATATACGCTGGTTTGGATCCATCAAACTAGCTTCCCTGGCAGAAATGCCAAAGAAATTTGGATCAAATCTATCGATATCTTCGAGGTATCCGCCCTCTCGGATAATTACCTCATCTCTGCTCAAACCTGTGAGTTTTAAATACTCATCTATGTTCTCATCTCTTGCTTTTGGCAACTTACGAATAGAATCCTTACCTTCCTTTAACAACTGCCAGAATTGATCTTTATCTTCTGCTTCAGCAAATCTGCAGGCCACTCCAATAATTGCAATATCTTCGGTCTGAGATTCTTTGGCTTTCGTAAAATTATGCAGTTCTTTTAACATCGTCATCGCTTCTATATTTGACAACTGATTAGAAGCCAGTTGTGAATAGATATATTTTTTAATGGATTCCATTCATTTCTCCCCCCATTAAGTTAGTGATGCAATCAATTCATCCGCTTCTTCCATTGTGATTTCTCCCTTTTTAAACCTCTCAAGAATCGTTTCTATTGTATTTTCCTCATTATCTTCATCAACCACAACACCAAATTGACTCTCATAATAATCCATAAACATCTCAATCGTATGATATTTAAAGAGATCCATAAGTTTTATCTCATGATCAAGAATCTTATTTATCTCTTCATTAACTTTAATGATCGATAATGAGTTGCCCCCTAGAGCAAAAAAACTATCTTTAATTCCAACATGATCAACATTTAAAATGTTCTGCCATACCTCTACCAACTTTTCTTCAATCTCATTTCTCGGAGCCACATACTGGGTTCCAATTTCCATTAAACCCGCAGGTTTCGGTAAAACTTTTCTATTGATCTTTCCATTAGAATCCAGAGGTAGTTCATCCAACTTAGTAAAGTATGCTGGAATCATATACTCTGGAATATTCTGTAAAAGATATTCGCGAAGATCAGCAATCGGTAAGTCCTCTTCAGCTTCATAATATGCAGCCAGATATTTGGTCTCCACTTTTTCCATCACTATCTCTTTTTCTAAACCGATCCGCTGTAAGAAGTTCTCGAAACCTTTATTAGTTACATTACATTGTAAATCTTCTTTTACATTTTCTACTGTGATATGACCCAATCTCTGCTCCCAACTAGTTGCAAGTCCATAATAATGATACTCTGCTTTCTTTAAGTGACCATAATCTCCAATATGTTTGATTGAACAGTTAGTAGAATAGATAGCATAATCCTTACGTTTTTCCCAGTATGAATCTTTATCATTCAGATATGAGATCATCTCTTCATTGGTTATGTCACAATAGCGATAAAAATCAATCGTTTTTATCTGATCATATACAGTTCCATCATTTACCACATCAATATCCAAATACTCGAAAATTTTCTCATCTAAAGCAGGCAACTGTTTCTGTATTTTTGCAAGTTCTTTTTCAATCTCTGTCACATCTGAGATCCCCTGTTTAAAGAACTTAAATAGCTTATTTTCAATAATCTGACCCCGTGATAATGTAGCACCGACCACAATCTGAATACCATTTTTATAAGCATACTCAGCCGCCAAAGAAGATAATAATAAGAAACATCCTTTACATACGGTGTGAGCTGAATTAAGACTTTCCTTCAAAATTTCCTTTGTATTATCATGGGTTAGAACAACATGATCTACGCCTACCTTTTTTGTAACTTTCTTTATATTTGCTAGATCCGATTTGGTAAGATATCCATTATCATAGGTAAAAGCTAATACCTTAACTCCCATCTCAACTAGTCTATATAAGGCATAAGCTGAGCCACGTCCACCACTATATAAGATAAGGCAATCATAAGTTCCGTTTGCTGACTTATTCTCTTGAATAAACTCAGTCAGATCATCCAACTTTTTAAAATATTGATCTGCCATCTCTTTATATTGACTAAATTCTAGACAATGATTGCAAACTCTATCTTCATTGATCACAATCTCAGGATAAGCACTCGAGATTCCACATTCTCTACAAATCAAGATCTCATCTTTATCATCCTCAGTATCTCTGACCACAACAGCACAATTTCGAATCGTTTTGTGTTTCAGCAGAGCTGTTTCGATCTCACCAAGTTCCATTCTATATCCTCTAATTTTCACTTGATTATCAACACGACCCATAATCTCAATCGTTCCATCCAAAAGCCAACGACCTACATCGCCTGTCTTATATAATTTACCTTCACCAAAAGGATTATCAATAAATACTTCATTGGTCTTCTCAAAATTGTTGATATACCCTCTGGCTATACTGTCACCAGCAATACAAATTTCTCCGGGAATTTTTAATGGAGTCAACTGCAAATCTTTTGATAAAATATAGATTTGATTATTTGCAACCGGCTTCCCTATGGGGACAACAGAACGTTTGTCATCTCTTTCAAGATAATAATATGTATTATTGATCGTACATTCAGTTGGCCCATAGGTATTAACGATTTCACCTTCAAAATAAGTGTAGAAATTATTCACCACATCCATGCTAATCGGCTCTGCACCAATCAACAGCCAAGGTAATTTTAACTTTCCTGTAAAAGATCTACTATTTAAAAGATAAGTCATCCCTGTAACTAAAGAAGCTGGACAATACATCATCGTCAATCCATCATGGTCTGTCATTAGATCAATCAAATACTCTGCATCTTTGCTCTGTTCACTGGTAAGAATTTTTACCCTTCCACCTAAATAAAGAGGCCAAAATATTTCCCAAACTGAAGGGTCAAACGTTAAATTTGTTCTTTGCACAACTGTATCATCTTTACTTAATTGAAACTCTTCTTGCATCCAATCAATACAATTATTAACTTGTTTATGTTCAACCATAACCCCTTTAGGTTGACCTGTTGAACCTGATGTATACATAACATAAGCAAGATGATTACTCGTTGTAATCGGTTCAAGATTTTCAGTAGCTTCAGCCATGATACAATCAGCTAGGCGATCTAAGAACATTAGCTCTACAGATTTATCCTGTACTTCGTTTTTATTTTCAACAAAACCAATACCATCAATCGTTCTTAAGACTTCTGTATCAGGAATTTTAAAATCATTTTCAAACATCTTCTCCAATAATTCAGCAAACGTATATTCACCCTCACCAAAGGCTACCATATCCACATTCTGATCCTGTAAGATGGTATCATAATCGCTAGATGCATATGGACCACCTGTGATAATGGGAACTTCAATTCCCCACTGACGTAAGAGAGCAACCGTTTCATGGAAGAACTCTTTAAAGATTGTTAAAGTTCGAATCCCAATCAAATCTGGCTTAAAATCTTCTACAAGAGCTTTTAACTCCTCATAACTATCAAAATCATTTCCAGACTTATAAACTCGACCATCAACCCGCTCACCAAATTCTTGATTTATATATGTCAACAAACAGATTAATCCGATTGGTTGTTCTACAACTTTATATAACATCTTGCTTGAACTAAAGAGTTGAGATAAATCAAGAAGCAATATATTCTTCGCATCTGGATTTGTCTTCTTCACTATTTCATTTTTGCGATCGAAAATCGTATATGCAAATTCCTCTTTCTTTTCAATTACTGGAATTTCAAAATCATCAATTCCTGCAAAATCTAGTATGTCAGAGATAGAATTGATATCTACAGGTAAATACGCATTATACTTTTGAAGGAAAGCACTCTCATCTAAAATCTTCATCTGAACAGGCAAGACATGCTTCAAACGCTCTTTATTCAAGAAATACTCATTTAAGAAACTAGACTGATACTGTCGAGTAAAACTTTTTGGAAATGGTAATGTTTCTGGTAACTCGTGAAAAGCCCTATTTCTTGATCTTAAGATATCTTCTTTAGAAACTCCATTTGCCAGAGCAAACTCTTCCATTTCCGTATTCGGAAATATTTTTAAAATATGTATGTATGGAAAATGAAGCCATTTAACATCTTTAATAAAATTAAGCGTCATCATAGCTTCTTCTTCTATTTCGGTTGGAAATCCATGCATCGTAGCTAACTCTAAAATAATTCCTGGATGCTTAGTAGCTATATAATCAATCACATTTTTAAATTCGTCTAAATCAAGATTTTTCTTAAGCAATTTTTGAAGTCTTGGTGAAGCGGTTTCCAAAGAAAGATTAATCCCCCTTGTTCCTGCCTCAACCATGAGGTCAATATACTCTGGTGTCAAAATGTCTCCCCTCAATCCGTTAGGGAAAAAGATTTGGAGATCTAATTTATTTTTAATTATCATTTTAAATAATTTACCACTATTCTCTTTATCTAAATTGAAACAATCATCTATAACAGCAAAGTTCCTTACTCCGTTTTTATAATAGTACTCAATCTCCTGATAGATGTTTTCCGCACTCCGATGAACATGGAATTTTGACCAAATTTTATGACAATATAGACAATGATAAGGACAACCTCTAGTGGTCTGAAGTGAGATCGAATTATTGACACTGGCCATACCAATCTTATTTTTATATTTACTCAAATCAATCAAAGAACGATCTGGCATTGGAAGGCTGTTAAACTCTTTAATATGACCACGTTGTTTTGTAACAACAATCTGTATATCATTCGAATTATAATTTTTTAGAGATGTAAACGGAATCTCTTTTCGACTCTTCTCATTCGTAAGTAAAATTCTAGCATTCGAATCTTTTAACATATAAAGAATTCGTTCTGTTGGATAGTCTGGATCAATCGGCAAATATGCACATCCAGCCTTTAAAATTGCCAATAAACTGATGATCATATCTTGAGACCGTTCCAACATGATTCCTACAACTGTTTCCTTAGTCACTCCACACCTTCTCAATCGTCTTGCCAATTGATTTGCTTTTTCATTTAACTCTCTATATGTTAACTCATGACCCTCAAATTCGATCGCAATCCTCTCAGGTGCCACTTCAACCTTTTCCTCAAATAATTGATGAATCATCTTATTTTTTTCATATGCTCTAGCAGTATCATTAAAGTCAAATAATAATTGATTACGTTCTTCCTTTGGTAAAATATTTAACTCAGACACACTAAACTCTGGATTTGAGATGATCTCTGATAAAATATGTACCATATGGGTGTTTAAGCGTTCGATCGTTTCTCCAGCAAAAATCTCTACATTATAAATAAAATTGATCTCAATATCTTTTAAAAGAACCACTTCTACTATCAAATCAAAGTTAGGCATCTCAAATGAAGAATAAGTGTTAACGCATAATTGATTATCACCTTGATTTAATTTTTCAAAGAAATCGAAGCTTTCAATAACTAATATAGAATCAAATAAATTATGTTTTGCATCAAATTCACTATATGATTTAATATCAACTAAAGACGTTGATTCAAAATTTTGTCTCTCAATCGCTTCATCATTGATTTTATACATAATTTCACAAATATTTTTCTGTTCCCCTCTTCTAAAAATAGCTGGAACGGTATTGATAAAAAGCCCTACCATATTATCTACTCCATCTATGCTAGATGGTCGTCCCGAAACTGTAAGCCCAAAGATTACCTCGTCTGAATTATTATATTTCTGAAGCAAAATTCCCCAGGCAGTACTGATGATCGAACTAACTGTTACTTTCAAATCTTTTGCTAAATCTTCAATCTTTTTTGTTAAACCTTCTGGAAGTTTAAAAAGCTGATTATCAACTTTTGTTAACGAGTTTTTCTTAGGATAATCTACAGGAAGCAAAGTTGGAGTTTGATAATCCTGTAAATATTTGCGCCAATAATCTTCCTGTTGTCTCTTATCTTGATTATGTAACCATTTTAAGTATTCCCTAAAATTATTTTTTACTGGTCTTGGCGGAGTATTTCCCTGATAAAAACTATTATAAGCCACAAAGAATTCTTGTAGTAAAATACCCATGCTCCAACCGTCATATAAAATATGATGATTGTTTAAAATCATCTCATAATTATCTTCCGATAGTTTGCATAAGCTGACTCTAAATAAAGGACCTGTTGACAAATCAAATCTTTCTTTTCTTTCCTTCCTTCTTAACTCCTCAATCTTTTGATCCTTTTTTGTAGTATCAATGAATGTAAAATCATACTCTTCCAGTATTAATTCTTGTTCCTTTAAAACTATTTGGATCGGTTTGTTCATATTATCCCATCTAAAAACAGTCCGTAATACTTCATTATTTTCTATAACAAAATTCCATGCCTCTTTGAATACCTCAATATTCACTGGGCTAGATATATTTAAACTTAGTTGAGAGAAATATTCTTCAGTTTCAGGATTACTTATATAATGAAATAATATTCCCTCCTGCATCGTACTCAAACTTAATATGTCTTGTACATCTTGCTTTTGAATTTTTTTAGAATTTTTCAATTATAATCACCCTCATAGATTTTTTGTTTGAATAAATATTTTCAAAGAAACATTTCAATAAAATAAATTTTAAGTGTTATTACCTGAATATATTCTACAATAGTTAAACTATGTTGTAATTATACAGCAAATTAATTTAAAAATCAAGTAATATCTGAAAATAATTATATAAGCAAACTACTTATTAATATTATTTAATGTAAAAAATAACCAGAAAACGACCAATTAAAAAATAGTCGTTTTTCAATATAACCTCTTCACTTTATCCAGACTAGAAAGGGTTCTGAATATATCTATTGTTGTCAAATAAAAACAATATTTTCATCCATTCATCAAATTCTTTTAACAACTAAATTGCTCTTCCTTTGATACTCTAAGTCAATATCAAAAGCACCAGCCAAACATTTTAAACTTTCATTACTAATTTGATTACCACTCTCTGCTCTCTGAACAGTTTTTCCACTAACTCCTGCAATAATTGCAAATTCTAAAGTTTTAGATCAGAAAGTGTTATTGCCCTCTTTAAAACATCTAAAAAAGATAGGATTATCAATTCCTTATCTGATAGCAGACATGGGGTATATTGGTGGAGAAGATAAACTATCATCAATAACAGATTATTCAACTACAACCGTAACACAAACCAAGAAAAACATGATTCCACCAGATATTTGTAATGATAACGTAAACGTCAAATAGCCCCCACCTTTAAATAAGATAGGGGCTATGGTATTATTTATCTTTGTGCAATTGATGAAATTTATTATTTGCATTTTGGAATTTTTATTATAAAGAATCCAGTTTTTTTTGAGAATTTTTATATTTTGCATAGTTTTCTTTCATCAACTCATGGTATCATTAATATATCATAAACGTCGTATTTGAATCCCTTTGTTTAATTTGACAATATATTCCGAGTTTAATATATCTTGTTAAAAAAATTCAATATCCTTGAAAAGATCGAAAACCTAGATGAAGTTATTGATATTAATGTGCATTCATGTATATATGGATGTTATTTATCTGATGTTGCGGGTGAAATCCATACAAGACAGATGTTTGATATGCCTGTTATTAAGATAACTGTAACAGAATTCAGACTACATGAGGTGGAGTGTCCAAATTGTAAGAAAGTACACAAAACTGAGTTCCCTGAGGATGTAAAACAGCCTGTTCAATATGGGATAAATATGTAAGCATTAATGTCGTACCTGACAAGCTATCAGTTATTACCTCTCAAAAGATCTACAGAGATCATAAGTGATGATACAGGACATAATTTGAGTGAAGGAACACTGATAAACGTAAACAATCGACTTTATAAAAGTCTTGAAGAAGCGGAAATTTCTATAATAGAACAACTTTAAGCAGCTGAGGTAGTAAATTTTGATGAAAGTGGAATGCGTTGTTACGGCAAGACAAAATGGCTCCATAGTGCATCTACTGACCAGCTCATCATTATGCAGTTCATGACAAAATAAGCTGGAAAAATTTAATATTTGAGACACTTTCATTTATGTATGACTCTGGCATACCCTTTGATAACAGCCTTGCAGAACGTGATATACGAAGGATAAAACTGAGGCAAAAAATCTCAGGTTGTTTTCGAAGTAAAGAAGAGGCTAATTCGTTTTGTAGGATACGTAGTTATATTTCTACATGTCGCAAGAATGGTAAAGGGATGCCTGAGGGTGTCCCTTTATTTGTGTTGCTTATATTAAGCATGGGGTAAAAGACCATGGTCTGCTAGTATCTCAGGCATCCCAATAATGGAATGCCTGAGTAGTAACCCTAATTTTATAGACTTGAACTCCAGGTCTTGTGGTTTAGCAACACTTTAACCACTCTATATAGACTTCTTCTGGATCAAGACAGAGTTTTTGCAATATAATTATATTGATGTTAGCTAAGCTTTTTTTGAAACGGACTCTAATAAAGTGAATTTGCATTCACATTTATTAATTATCCTCAATGTTCAAGAAAGGGTCAAAGGATAGAATTTTACCATTCATATTTAAGAATAAATTATACTGAGGGTTATGATTACGACCATTAGCTTCCACTCTAGCTTCCCAATATTCTTCTCCTGAATCATCTTTCTTTTTTGGCATTATAATATAATCATTAGTGGCTGTTCCAGAAAATTTTTCAATACTAACACTACTATCAGGACTAACTCCAACTACTCTCCATTTAATAATTTGACCATTTTTGCAACAAGTTGTTAATTCGTTCGTCCCCTCACGATATGACCCTACGTATTTATTTGAGTCTATCATATAGAGATTACTGCTCAAACCTTGTGCTAAAGCATTCTCAACATCAACAACAATTAAAACTTCCACATTTTTCATTCATTATGCCTCCTTCAGTTTTGTTTAACCCTCGCGAATAAATTTATTTACCTCCTTTCATTATTGTGTATTCATGAGTATGTATACACTACTATGTATACCATATAATATTTATATTTCCTCTATCTTTTAGTAAAATATATTAATTTTTTTATAAAAATATTTGTTTATTTTTATACAATTAAAGTAATTTTTAATATTTTTAGATTATATTATAATATTTAGTTTTTATTGTAAAAAACCTTTTATCAATCAAAAGATCTATATATTGTACTAGCATTAATTCGATAACCCCTTCAGTCCCCAATACATTTACCTGATAAAATCTTCAACATAACCATAATATTTTACTAATCGTACACGTACATCGTGAAGCAGTCTTATAGGCAATTAGATATATTTTACATCCTTCATATAGCGGACTATTTTCATTAGATACTCTACTGTCAAAGATAAATCAATTTCTATTAATGCATCATAACCTTCCTGCTGTTCCATAGTATTGTATGCCATCATTCTTGACAACAATTCTACTTTCTCCTGTTCCTTGTCTTCGGTAAGGATTGTATTTAACATATCGCTGAAGGCTTGTGGATCTAGTGTATCAATCTTACATCTCTGTTCTTTGAAAGCTTTGATGAGATCATCCATCTTCACTAGTTGATGATTGTAAATATGAAAGGCTTTCTTTGCTGCATCTGCTGTTTGCATAATCTCCACTATAGCTTTACTACATAAGTCGATTAGAGTCAACTCAATTCTTTGTTCCAGAACTTCTAACACAACAGCACCCATTTCTACTAAACCTTTGAGATTAGCATAGAAGGCATTTTCAGCAATATTGTGTTGAAAATGTCCATCCTCATAGCGACCAGTCAGGTATAATGTACCCTATAGAGTAGACACTTTTAAAAAAGTCTACCCTGTAGGGTACATTATAAGAAAGAAGTGGTCTCTATCCCTACTTGACCTGGATAAATCCAACCTTATCCATGTACTTGATCACTTTAGTAATGTATTCTGCATCAATCTCTGACCATTCAAAATCTATCCTGGAGAGATATTCGATTGTTAGTTTGGCATCAACTTTGACTGGTACGCAATATTCATCATCCCCTTCTGGCTGATAGTAAGCGACCATTCTTGCTAAAAGTTCAGAGGTTACTTCATCTTCGGCTGTTGCTGCCATGTATTGATTAAACTCTTCAGTATTTAAAGTCTGAAGCTTAATTCCTAGTTCTTGACATACATTGACAACCTGCTTCACCTCTGCACGTTTGTGATTATATACATGGAAGACTCGCCCTTCTGCTTCTTCTGTTTGCATGATCTGTACAATTGCTCTACTACAAAGATCTATCGGGGTGAACTCCATGGATTGTTCTAGCAACTCCAGATTTATTGCTCCTATCTCAATCATAGTCTTGATCCTCGTATAGAATGCGTTGTCAGCGATATTGGCCTGGAACTGTCCATCCAGAAAACGCCCTGTCAGATTACCAACTCTGAAGATAGTAGCCTTTAATCCTTTATGCATTGCTTTAATGATCCTGCTTTCACCAGCAAATTTGCTTCTGACATACACATTTTCATCATAGTTCTGCCCGATATAGAAGTCACATTCTGTAAAGATCAATTCATGATCAGCTTTTGCCATAGTACCAGATACACTGGTTGTCGAAATATGGTTCAGTCTGATTCCATAGGTCATTGCAAAATCAATTATCTCCTGAGTTCCCAGAACGTTGACCTTCTCGAAATCTGCATAGTTACCAAAATGTTTAACTAAAGCTGCTGGATGTAAAATTGTATCAACTGTTTCACCAAGTTCTTGATAAGCCTCATCTGTTAGGCCAAAGTGGTGGAGTGTGATGTCACCATTCAATATTATAACTCTTTCATCCAACAGTTTACTAACTTCTTGATCAAAATAGAACTCTACAAGTTTGGTCAAGCGTTCTCTTGCCGCCAGCAGATCCTTGCCGCGAACCAGAG
The DNA here is from genome assembly GCA_023128035.1 of Halanaerobiales bacterium. Next base: position 23,447 of record JAGMES010000058.1, read on the forward strand.
CATATATCTTAGCAGATGTACTTGTTAATAGCTCAGTTAACAAGTGAACTCCCAGGAAGCCCGTTACCCCAGTCAGCAGTACATTTTCCAGCCGTATTCTTTGAGCAGATATTCTGCCTAAATCACTGACTTCAGGTAACTGTTCTTGAAGCTCAATATCTGAATCGATCATTGACTTCTCTTTGACTCCTCCGCTAATTTTCAATGCTTGCTCACGGATTGTTGGGTATTCAAAGATATCTTGAACAGTTAAGTTCCACCCGAGGGCAAAGGCTTTTGATACTACTTTCATCGCCAGAATTGAATGTCCACCGATATCAAAGAAGTGATCTGTAACTCCTACAACTTCTACATTCAGGATATCTCGCCAGATATTGAGAAGTTGTTTTTCAATCTCATTCTCTGGAGCTACATAATCTACCGCTTTTCTCAGATTACTTTCAGGTTCTGGTAGTGCTTTACGGTTAACTTTGCCATTAGCAGTTAACGGCAGTTTCTCCAATGCAACGAAGAATGCTGGAATCATGTAGTCTGGGAGCTCCCGGCCTAAGTATTCTTTAAATCCGGTCATTTCCAGTTCCCGTTCAGAGACAATGTATGCACAGAGATACTTGTTGCCTGAAGCATCTGTTCGATCAATTACTGCGACCTCCCTGATCTGGTCATGGCTCAATAAGCAATTCTCAATCTCACCTAACTCAATTCTGAAACCTCTAATTTTCACCTGATAATCAATCCGACCTAAAAACTCAATATTGCCATCAGGGAGCCATCTTGCCAGGTCACCAGTTCTGTACATTCTTACCCCTGGAACCAATGGATTCTCTACAAATTTCTCTGCCGTCAGTTCTGGTCTATTCAGATACCCTCGCGCTACCCCAGCACCAGATACACAAAGTTCACCAATGCCCCTACTGGAACTGGACGATCATTTTGATCTAAGATATAGACCTGAGTATTGGCAATTGGAGTTCCGATTGGAACAGACTGATATTTATTGAGATCACCTGTACACTTAAAGGCGGTTGCACAGATAGTGGTCTCTGTTGGTCCATAGGCATTGATATACTCAAGGCGGTCTCCCCACCTATTGATAAGTTCAAAGTTAGTGGTTGAACCTGCTGTGATTACCTTGCGTAACAAGAATACCTTCTCTGGATTCAAGTTGCTTAAGTAGATCGGCGGTAAGGTAGCAATGGTGATCTCAGTCTGGTTCAAGAACTGTTCAAAGTCGGCTAAACTATTAATTGTATGACGGGTTGGAATATATAGCGTTGCCCCACATATACTCTTCCCCGACTGATGCATCAAAGGCACAGGTGGCAAACTGAACAATTCTATCCTCAGATGTTACACCCAACCACTTGGCAAAGAATTCTTTCAAGTTGGCGATACCAGTATGCTCTACCATAACCCCTTTAGGTTTCCCAGTGGAACCAGATGTATAGATCAAGTATGCTAAATCTGTTGGTCCATTTACAGCATTCAAGTTGGAACTATCACCAGTGTATAACTCTTGATCTTCAATCAGAATCATCTCACCAGTAAACTGGATCAGATTTTTCAGGGCTTTGTTGGTTAAGAGAATACGAGCCTCACTATCCTCCAACATATAACTAATCCGTTCTGCCGGATACTCATAATCGATTGGGAGATATGCTCCACCAGCTTTCAGAATACCTAAGATACCGATGATCATCTCCTGAGACCGTTCAACCATGATGCCAACGATCTGGTCTTTCGCGACACCTTTCTCCCTCAAGATTCTAGCCAGTTGGTTCGCCTTAGCATTCAGTTCGCGATAAGTTAAACTTTGATCTTCAAAGACAACCGCTGGTTTATCAGGTGTCAGGTTAACTTGTTCTTCAAAGAGTTGATAGATCGTCTTATCTCTGGAGAACTCTAGCTCTGATCTGTTAAACTCTACCAACAGCTCTGCTTTCTCTGCATCGGTGATAATACTGATCTCTTCTACTAACCGATCTGCATCTGCTAACAGTGCATCCGTGATCTGATATAAATGACTCTCAATCCGATTCATGGTCTTCTCAGTGAACAATTCAGTATTGTATGCAAGCTTCATAACAATAGTTTCATGAGAACTTACAGTTATACTCATATCATAGTTGGTTAACTCCTGAACAGAGTCAAATCTTACTGTAAATCCGAGATCTATTCCTTCGCTTGCTGAACTTAGTGGGTAATTTTCAAATACCATAAGCGAATCGAAGAGTTTATCAGTATGATTGCTCAGCTTCTGAATCTCCGCCAGTGGCATATATTCATAATCTCTACTGTCCACTAATTCATTATTTACTTTGGTCAATAGCTCTTTAACTGTAGCATTTTCTTCAGTATGAATTACAACTGGTAGTGAGTTGATGAAGATACCGACAATACTGTTAAGAGACATGCTTTTT
>JAGMES010000059.1 GCA_023128035.1 Halanaerobiales bacterium
AAGACCCCCACTTCTATAAGTGGTGGGAATTGTTTTTAATCTTCAGTGGGGGTAGAATCCCCTACTGAAGCCCCGATGTTCAGCTTTAGCTGGACGAGTTCACTCCTAGGGGGGTCTCTCCCCCCATTTACTTACGCTTAGTATGGAGGTATAATAATGAAACTTTCAGAACAGATTTATATTACAGATCTTGGAGATGACTGGAAGGGAATATATAGTCCATTTCAACATGGTATTGCTTTTATAAAGAGCAATGACTTATTCTTATTGGAAAAAGGGGAACTTGGGTTGAACTTGCTTTAATTGACTATCTATATGATAATAAAATATTAGTTGATGAAGGATTCGAAGAAAAGTGGTTTCTAGAAAATTTAAAACCATTGTCTATTAATTTTGATTCTATGTATTTAGTCACAACAATGCAGTGTAATCTTGCATGTAAATATTGTGTAGTGCTAGGGAATGAAGAATCTAATCAAAATCATGAACAAAATATGAGTTTAGATGTTGGGTTAGCTGCTATTAAGTTATTTGAAAGGCTTTTAAAACAAAATAAGCAGAAAAGCTCTCGAGTAACTTTTTATGGGGGAGAACCACTAATAAATAAGGAACTTATGTTTGCTCTTATACCAAAAATAAGGGAAATGGAACTTTCAAAAGTTGCTAATCCAGTTGATATTGTTGTAATAACTAATGGCATAATTTATGATCCAGAACTTACAGAACTTTTTAAAGAATATGTTGTTGATGTTGCGATTTCTATTGATGGTGAAAAGAAGCATCATGATCTAGCACGGGTAGATTCTAATAATAATGGTAGTTTTGAACGAGTAATTAGCACCTTAAAGAAGTATCAAGATGCTGGTTTATCGGTTAATATAACAACCACAATTGGTAAACATAACGTAGAAAATCTTCCTGAGATTGCAAAGTTTTTTGCAAAGGAGTTTAATGTAAAATTTGTTGAATTTCAAATCCCTTGTCAAATTCCTGGAGATAGCAATAGTTATTGGGTATCATCTACAGAATTTTCAAAATATTTAATGCAAGCTTATGAAGTTTTAAAAGATTTAAACGCTGTTGAAGCTACTACTTATCGACGGTTAAGGAATTTTGCTAATGGAGTACTACGTTTAAAAGATTGTGGAGCATCAGGTAGTCAATTGGTTGTTGCTCCTGATGGTTCTTTAGGACCATGTCATAGTTTAGTTGGATCTAAAACTTATTTTTCTGGTAATGTTTTAGATTCAAATTGTGATCCAACTATACAGGGTAATTTTGTTGAATGGGGAAATCGCTATCCTCTTAATATGACAATGTGTCATAAATGCCCATTCATCTCGTTATGTGGTGGCGGTTGTATTTATAATAGTTATCTTGATACTGGTTCAATTTGGAATAAAGATCCTCAAGTATGTTCATATATGAAGGAAATGGTTGAATGGATTTTACAGGACTTGTGGAAAAAAGCTAAAAATGCAATTTAGGATATAGTGGGAGGGTACTTATGGAAGATGTAATCGTAAAAACTAATCAAAAGGAAGCTAACTTATTTCTCAATCGAAACTTCATTTTATTGTATCTGGGAGGAGTAGTATCTTGGTTTGGAAATAATATTTATTATATTGCTTTATGTTGGTTTATATTAGACAAACTAAAGTCTCCGTTATTTCTAGGATCTGCTATGATGATGGGTTCTATCCCAGAAATTGTTTTTGGGCCAATTTGTGGTGTTGTAGTAGATAGAGTAGATCGAAAAAAAATAATTATTTTTATGGATATTTTTAGAGGAATTATGATATTATTTTTAAGTACTTATTTGAATAATGAAAATTTTTATCCACTTTTATTAGCAGTAACATTTTTGATGGCTTTATGTGACTCATTTTTTAGTCCAGCAGTTTCTGCAACAATTCCAAATATAGTTGAAAAAAATAATTTGATCAAAGCCAATTCTATTATGAACCTTAGTAATAATTCTATAAAGGTATTAGGTCTTGCTATAGGTGGATTAATGATAGGATTTGTTGGGGTTAAGGGTGTTTTTATAATAAATGGATTTTCTTTTTTGCTTTCTGCATTTTCTGAAATGTTTATTCAAATTCCAGCTATTAAAGATAGAAAAATAAATCTTAAGGCTAAGTCAACGTTCAAAAATGATTTAAAGGAAGGGTTCAAATTTATTTTTAGCAATAAGGTAATCCTTATTGTATCAAGTATCGCAATATTACTTAATTTTTTCTTTGTGGGTTCTTTAAGTGTTGCACTACCATATATTGTCAAAGAAATTTTACATCTAGGTGAAGCAAATTTTGGATTAATAGAAGTATTTTTCCCAATTGGAGCTATTTTAGGAGGAGTTATTTTAAATGTTATTCCCGAGATAAAAAAAATACATAAATTCATTGTTAATGGATTGATTGCATTAAGTTTTATCATGTTTTCTATAGGAATTACCCTTGTATTGAATTTAAGTTCTATTCTATCAACAATGACTTCGTTCTGGATTATTGGTTTTTCTATTCTTGGAGTAGGAGTTATTAGTATTTTAATAAATGTACCAATTTTCACTGTATTTCAACATATTATACCAGATGAATTTCGAGGACGCTTTTTTGGCACTTTCAATACTTTTACTCAGGGCTTAATACCTATAGCTTATTTAATTTCAGGTTTAATATTAGGAATTGGGCCAGCACATTTACTTATATTTGTTGGGGGAAGTGCAATTCTATTATTGGCTTTAGGGTTAAGAAATAATGAAGAAATAAAAAATATTAAATTATAAAATTGAAACACTAAAATGTAAACTTAAACTCCCCACATAGGGGAGTTTATTCTTTATTGTCGAAAGACAAATAATAATATTGTTTTAAAATAATTATTATGGAAAATTTACTTGCTTTATTGACTGGTGACTGATATAATTTAAATAGGTATTTTGAACCAAATTGTTTAATAAATATAATTTGATTTTGATAGTTTAGGGGGAGAGGGTGTCAATGAAAGGTAGCGAAACTTTTTTATCTGTAGAGAATTTTTTTGAAGAAGCTAAAGAGATGTTAGAGAAAAGGAATTTGGTTGGCTTTGTAGAGAACATTACGAGTGCAAAATTATTGGCAAGAGATGACAAAGAGTTTTTTGCGAAGATTCTTTTCTGGAGAGCTAAAGGGTTATATCTATTTAGAAATTTTGAGATGGCATTTGACGCCATCAATGAAGCACTGGAGTATAATGATGGCTCAGAAATGATCAAATTACAGAAATATAAAGGTCTGATCTTTGGCTATCATGGTAGATTAGGTGATGCAATTAGTTTATTTAAAGAATTGGTTGAACAAACCGATGATACTATACTTCTGGTTGAGTTGTATATTAATATTGCTTGGGCAAATTTGATTATGCATAGGACACAGGAAGATGTAAATTGTTTAGAGGAAGCAAAAGAATATTTAGATAAGGCAAATGAGCATTTTGATAACTTGAATAATACTAAAAAAAGGCAAATTTGCTTTAATTATGGTGAGTATCATTATCGAAGAAATAACTTTGAGAGAGCTATACAGCATCAAGAAAAGGCACTTAAATTCTGTCGTGATGAGGATAAACCAAAAGCATATAATAACTTGGCAGAATTATATTTAGCCTGTGATAAAATAGATAAAGTGGAGCAATATTTATATGATGCAGAAGTGATTGGAAATAAGTATAAAAATAAATTAGAAGTTGGAAAAGCCTTGTATACTAAAAGAATGGTGGAATTAAAGAATGAAGATTGGTTAAAGGCGCAAATGCTTTTTATGTAGCTTTAGATAATTTTATTAGCGCTGAAGCGTTATCATTTGCATTTAATTGATTTACAGTACTTTTAGATATATCAAAATAATTTAAGTTAGATTGTATTAATTCACTAAAAGAAGGAATGAAAAGTAATTTCAAACATACACCATTTTTTGAGAAAATACAAGAAGAGGAATCTTAATGAAAAAATTATTTTTAGTTCTATTGATGATGAGCATATTGGTTGGAGGTAGTATTGCTGTACTTGCAAATAACACTAGCACAAATCATGATCATGTATCAGTAATGAATACGCCTGATCCAAACGAGGAATCTACTGACTCAATTAATGTTCAAAATCCAATTTTATATAGTACTTGGGCTTCACCTAATGAAGAATAAAATAGGACAAAGATAAAAAAGCTTCTGATCGTTCAGAAGCTTTTTTACTTCATATTTGATTGCACATATTCCATCAGATTACCAATCTGTGATTCTTCAAACTGAAATTCATCCAAAAGTGCTTCAAACAAGCCAAATTTCAGATTCAGAGAATTTTCTTCTTCAATCTTTAATACTTCCGCGATTTTCTCGGTTTCTTCTCTCGTTAAGTTAATATTTTCCTTCATAAAATCATTCAAGCGAAAATAATTTATCCCTGTATGCTTTTGTAGTTCCTCTAAGCGCCATTTTAGCGCTGTTAATTTATTCTCAACCTTTTCTATAAAGAACTGATTGTTCATCTTCTCTGTAGGCATGAATAAGTAGTAAAAAGGAACATTCATGTATTTAGCAAGGCTGATCAAAATTTTAATTGATGGAAGAGAATCCCCGTTTTCTATTTTACAGATATGTCCTCTGGTGAAACCGATGGATTCACCTATTTGTTGATAGGAAAGGTCATGCTTTTTTCGAAACTCAGCCAATTTAGTTCTGAAAATATCAAGTTCGACAGACATATAATTCCCTCCAAATTAGGCACATACTTTCGAAATGAGCCCTGAGTATATTAAAATTATAAACTTATTTACCAAAATAGTCAATGAAACTAGCTAAAAAATTTCATTTGAAGAAACAAAAAAATAAAGTGTAGAATAAAATGATTATTAGTAGAAAGTTAGTACTTAACTGCGTGATAATAATATTATATGTTTCATTAAAAGATACATAAATAATAAACGTTGACTTGAATGATACTAAGGTGTATAATGAAGTTAAGAGTTAATGTATTTACTCCATACATTACTCCCCATGAGTGATCAGAATTGCCAGGACTTCCTTTCCCTTTCCCTAATCTGGTCACTCATTTTATTAATATTAGAAAGGTTGGTGCAATGATGAACTATTATCTTTTTTGCAAGGACGGTACAGTTAAAGAGTTTACAAATGTTAGTAATGTAGATGTTCAAGATGAGAAGTTACTAATATCTACAGATCAAAAAAGTGAAGAGCTATTGCTACAAGATGTCATTTTACATGGAGATGAAAATTATTGGGTACAGATTTTAGAATTATTTAAAGCAATTGATCGTCTCACTGATAAGATGGTTCAAAGACGTTTACAAAAAGCTGCATCACTAGGTTTTTTAGTAGGGTTATTTCAGTAATAGATAATCGTAAATGTTTAACTTTTCTTGCATGCAAAACCTGAATAAATTCTCATAAAACTTTTTTCCTGGATCTCGTTGCTTTCGTAGGATGCGATAAATATAACTGTAGTCTAAGTTGAGTTTTTGCGCTAGTTGGATTTCACTCCATCCTCGCTGAACTATTAATTCTTTTAATTTTTCTACGTTTAGCATTTTTTTACCTCCTTGTGTTTCATTACATGATACATAATATCAGAAAATTTATTAAAATGCAACATAAAGAAAAGTATAAATTGCAAATATATAGAACGACGTTGATAAATGTCACTTTCAGAACTTCGATGAATAAAAATTGTTTTTGAAAAATGATAAAGATTTCTATAAAATATTTCTCTCACATAATTTGTGAGAGTTTTTTGTGTTAAAAAATTTTTTTCCTTCTTTACTAAGTCGAGTAATACTAAGAAAGTCTCAAACTTTATCATGTTAAATCTCCATTAAATTGAAGGATTATTGTTGATAAGTGAGGAATAAGAAGATTAGAAAGCATGTAATTTTTGCGGTAATTAAAGAGATTAGGGAGTTGAAAGTGAAGAATAGTGAAACTAAAAAAATATAAGGAGTGAGATGCATGACTGGTAGAGTTTTACAATTAAAGATTCAGTTAAAGGGAATCAGGCCACCGGTTTGGAGGAGAATTCTTGTTAAAGATGATATAACATTTCATCAATTACATGATTATATTCAGGCAACAATGGGATGGTGGGATTATCATCTTTATGGGTTTAAGTTTAGAGGGCTTATCATAGGTAAACCATATGAAGAACATACTATGTATGATAGAGAGTTTGAAGATTCAAGAAAGGTAAAATTAAAAGATTGTAATTTTGAATTGAAAGAGAAGTTTTTATATACTTATGATTTTGGAGATAACTGGGAGCATCAGATTACGGTAGAGAATATTTTACAAACTGAAAAAGGACAAGTTCTTCCAGTTTGTATTAAGGGTAAGAGAAGTACCCCTCCAGAAGATGTTGGTGGAGTTTTTGGATATGCATATTTTTTGGATGTTGTAAGTGATCCTGAACATGATGATTATGAATATTTTAAAGAATGGTCAGAGGGAGATTTTGATCCAGAAGTTTTTGATATAGATGAAGCAAATAAAGCGTTAGATAAGATTAGGTTGTATGAAGGTGACTAGATGATTTTGAAAGAATTAAAGGGATACTTACTAATTATCATAGCAATGCTAATCTGGGGAAGTGTAGGAATATTTGCACGTTGGACGGGAGAGTCATCTTCCGTTATTGTTTTTTATAGAGTGATAATTACTTTTATAATTCTTGTGATTCTTTGGATTGTAAAAGGGTGCAAAGGTCTTTCTGATCTAAGAACGAATTGGAAGTTGGTTGTTTTAAGCGGTCTGGCACTAGGCCTAAACTGGTATTTCTTTTTTACTGCAATTCAGAGAACTACGGTAGCAAATGCGGTTTTAAGTTATTATGTTGCTCCTATTATTGTGACAATTCTTTCGCCAGTTCTCTTAAAAGAGAAGATTGAGAGAAGTAGTATTGTTGCGCTTGTTTTTGGGTTTTTAGGGGTTGTGGTGATGATGGCTGGCCCTGGAAATAAGTTGGGAGCAGAAGATTTATTGGGAATCGGAGCAGGTCTTTTGGCAGCATTTTTTTACGCAATTCTAACAATTTTGGGCAAAAAAATTCAGTTATCTGCACGATTACTTGTTATGATACAAACAGGTGTTGCATCAATATTATTTTTTCCTCAGGTTTTAGGCCAATTGATCGTATCAAGTAAAAGCTTAATTATGTTGTTAATAATCGGGATTATTCATACCGCCTTTGCTTTGACAATATATTATGAAGGTATAAAAATGATAAAAGTCCAGCATGTTGGAGTTTTAGGCTATTTAGATCCATTAAGTGCTATTCTTTTTGCGTTTTTTTTGTTAGGAGAGATTCCCGGCTTTTCTTCATTATTGGGGGGTATATTGATTATTTTCAGTAGTTTTTTAATTCTCAGTAGAAAAAAATCTATTAAAGTATAAGAAAAAATATAATTAGATTTTGCAAATTATCTATGGATAATATATAAAAAAGAATCCTCTTGATTGAGGATTCTTTTTTGATAAGTTATATTACCAACTTCCTCCAGCACCTCCACCACCGAAAGAACCTCCACCAAATTCAAATTCGTCTTCAGTGTTTAAAAATAGGAATAGCATCAGTATTCACCACCTTTTTCTTTATTATACCTTTAATAATAAATATTTTCAAGATGTAGCTATTAGAGCATTAAAATGGATATCTAATCTTTTGGAAAAAGATACAGCTTGATTTTTCAGAAATTACAGATATAATTACATCAAGAAGAGTATTAAAGTAGAAATAATAACTACGTTATTATTTCTTAAGTTTAACGACTTCAGAAGGATATTTATACTTTCACTGAAGTTTTGAAGTAACTCTAGTATTGTTACCCTCACTTCTAGAGGAGAGGAGATCCCCTTCTGAAATGTCGTTAAATAGTCAAGAAAAATTGAATAAAGGAGGAACATATGAAGCAATTAAAGAAGAAATTACTTATTGGAGTTTTCACAGCATCCACTTTTATCGGAGGATTTGGAAACTCTGCAGAAGCAACTCCACTCTGGTATATTAATTATCAAAAGGGTATCACAACTGCTGTTGGTATTGAATCAGAAACTCAACAATCGACTAAAAACACTGAATATATCGAACAAGTGAATCAACCAACTCAATCTAGTCCTTTAAATGACTCAACTAAGTGGTATGAGTCTGATGATTATTGGAGAAATAAGTCAACAAGTAGTTCTACATCAACTCAGCTAAAACCTGTCGAAACTATACCAGATTTAGATGAGCAGATTCCAGTAGGGGTTGCTGATGAAGAACAAATTTTATTCAATCTCTTAAATAAAGAAAGAATAAGTCGAGGATTACAACCTTTGAAACTGAATTCTAAGCTAACTGAATTAGCACGTAAAAAGTCCAAAGATATGGCTGATCTTAACTATTTTAGCCATACTTCTCCGACTTACGGAAGTCCAAAAGATTTGGTTACTAGTGGTGGAGTAGATTTTTGGATTGTAGGAGAAAACATCGCTAAAACTTCATCTGCCGAGAGAGCGAATACTCTTTTTATGAATAGTTCTGTTCATCGAGCTGCAATATTAAATAAGCTTTATACTGAAGTTGGGATTGGAATGTACCGCGAATCTAATGGAACTCTTTATGTTACTGAGCTTTTTATTGGAACAAGATAAACAAAAAGGCTATCATGAAATTCATGATAGCCTTTTTGTTTATTTTTTGTTGCAACCCTTACATTTACCTGATCTGGCAGATTGTGTTTTGGACAGTAATTGTGGAGGATATGGTGGCCAGACAGGTTCGAATTCAGGGCATTTTCCTGCAACTTCCTCACAATCAGGTGGTTCTGGTGCAAATCCTAAAGTTTGAACACGTAACTGTACTTCGGCGATAAGTTTAAACAGAATTTGTTTTCCAACACAACAGGTAACTTGAGTTATTACACCGCCAGAATCTGTTTCTGAAACAAAGCATTGGAAACAATCTAAGAAAATATCTACCTGACAGTCCAAACCTTGTTCTCCAGCTCTGGAAAGGAAAACTGTTCTAGTTTCATCTAATGTTTCGATAATCTGAACATTACCGATAGGATTGCCTCCTGCGTCCAAAAATTGATAAGCTGTAACAAAACTAAAAGTAACTGTGATAGTATTATTGTTTGGGTTAATTTCACAAACTGGAGGTGCGATTAATTCTGCGCCTAAACATTCTACATCAACAGCACCTACTGGAGCATCGGGGCGATCAATAACTTCGTTTGTATCAACAAGACGGCACTCTTCGTAAACTTTCAATACTTTTAATATATCAACTTCTGTAGGTGGTGGGCAGATGATTTTCGCATTTGTTATTGATTGTACAGTATTTTCTCTTACATCAGTTGCTTTTCTAACATCTTTCAATGAAAATTTTTTCTGCATAATTGATATAACCTCCTTTAATATCATAACATATCATATTCATTTGTGGGGCAAATTGGTAATTTTTTTTAAGAGTTGAACAACTATCGTAACAATTTTGTAATAATTTCATGATATAATAAGAAAGATCAAAAGTGAGAGTGAAATCTTAAGAGGAGGGATTCTTTTGTGAAACAGTTTACAAAAATGTTTTTCATATTGGTGGTGTTAGTGGCTATCAGTATAACAAGTTTTGCGAGTGATCTAAAGGTAGTGAATTTAGAGGAAGCTTTAAAAATGGTTTTTGAAAACAATATCGATCTGAAAATCGCTAATTTAACTTTGGCAAATAGTAAGATTGATTGGGAAAAAAATCAGCTTTCATCCAATGCTGATACCAGATCTCAACAGTTAAATCTTCAACTTGAACTGGCAAAAAATGAAGATGTTTATCATCAGGCGCAATATAATATTGTCTATGGAGTTATTAACAACTTTATAGAATTGACCCAGAAACGCTTGACTGTTGAGTTGAACAAAAATCAACTCCAAATTAAAGAGCTAGATTTAACCCGAATTACTGAACTTTACAAAAAGGGAAGTGCAAAAACTTCTGAATTGATGGACGCGCGTTCTGCAGTAGAGTCACAGAAGTTGACTTTACATAGAAGTCAAGAAGATTATGATAAGTTAATAGATACTCTTATGACAAAGACAGGGTTGGAAGGCGAAGTTGAGTTTTCTGAACTTGATATAACTATTAAGGCATTGGAGATTAACTTTCAAACTGCTCTTGAAAAGGCTCAGTCCATAAGTTTTAATTTGAAAGATAAGGAGATTAGGCATCAATTGGCTAATCTTGAAGTAGAAAAGGCTAAAGTTGAAGGAAAGCCAGAATTAGATTTAAATAAATATGTTAACAATAAAGAAATTGCCTGGTATCGCTACCTTCAAGCGAAAGATGATCTTAGTGAAACTATAAAGGATCAACTTTGGGCCAGCGACCAAGCCCTAAAAACAATCGAAGTGAAAAGCGTCGAGTTAGATATCGCTAAAGAAAATGCAAAATTGACTGAAATAGGATATAACCAAGGATTCTATACAGAGACACAGGTTCTTCAAAGTACTGTTTCTCTCCTTAATGCAGAGAAGACTCTTTTCTCAGCTCAGGCTGATTATATCTTGAAAACCATTCAATTATATCATCAGATTGGTGAGGATGAGAGGATCGGTGGTGATTTACGATGAAACGTTTTTATTCATGCGTGCTAAAACCTACTCTAATTATTCTCTGTTTTCTTTTAGTTATCTCTGCTCCAATTTTTGCTACAAACTTTACTTTAGAAAAACTTTTAGAGATAGCAGTTATCGAATCTACGCCAATTAGCAGTATCCAAAAAAATATTGATAATCTAAAAATTGATTTAAATATACTAACGACTATTTATCAGCCCAAGTTTTCAATAATTTCTGAACCATTAAAAATATCACCGGAGGTTACTCATTCAGTTGTTACAGATCAGATTGAATATGATTCAAATGCAACTTTAAGTGCTTCGATGAAATTTAAATTTGGTCTGCAAGCTAATACAAATGTCACATTGAATAATTTATTAAATGATAATAGGGATTATAATTATTCTTTTACTCTAAAGTACCCTATTTTGCCAGGATTGAAAACTGATTTCACTAATATTCAAATTGTAAATAAAACACGTGATCTTTTATTTGCACAACAAGAGTTAGATGTCAAGAAATCAGAAGTTGAGATTCAAGTGGTAAAAAAATTCTATTCAACTTTGATTTTACAAGAAAAATTGAATTTATCTGAGTCTTCTTTAAAAGATGCCAGTGATGATTTCAATTTGTATCAAACTCTGTTTTCAAAGGCTGACACTACCCAAACTGAGTTATTGCAAAAAGAGATTAATTATAACACTAATCTGGTTAGCTATGAACGAAGTAAGCAGCAATACCAAAACAGTTTGATAGATCTTTTAAGCTATGTCGGTATTGATGAAAATGTGTTGGACACAAATATCGAAATTGCTTTAGAAGATTCGTTGGAACAATTGGAGAAGAGTGAAGTTTTTAATATGAATGAATTAGCTTCAGTTGAAGAGTTGAGAACAACAGTCCTTTCTAATAGTCTTATATTGAGAGAAGCTATGCTTAATTTAGAAAAAGCTAAAGAAGAACTTGATCGTCTAAAGTATAATAAAGGATTATCATTAGATTCTCAGTTTGATTATAGACCAGTTCAAAACTCCAAAGAAGAGTATAATTGGGCATTATCTATAAATGCAAGCTACCCCCTTGGAGATGGTGGTAAAAACAAACTTGACATGGAAAAACAGCAACTTCAAATCACTGATCTAGAATCTAAAATCAAAGATACTGAGATAACAATTCTAAGTCAATTAGAAGATAAACTGATAAATTTAAAAATTTCTTATTTAAATAATCAAACTGCTAAGTTAAGACTAGAGAAAGTAAATTTAGATTATAAGCTAAAGCTAGAGCAATTCCAACAAGGAATGGTCTCTCTAAGTGAATTAGATTCAAATCAGCGATTAGTTAAAAACCAGGAATTAGAATATCTTCAGGCTAAATTAGATTATCAAGTTGTTTGTTGGGATTTAAATCAATTTGTATATTTGCGCTCTAATTTAGAATATTAATCTAATGAGGTGATAGAATGAAAAAGGCATTTATAATAATTTTAGTCCTTGCAGTACTAGTTGCTGGAGGATGGTATTTTCTCTCACAAAGGAATGGAAATACTGCAAAAACATCAAATACGAATATCTTAAATCCACAAAACCTATACACTGTTCAAAAAGCTTCATTCAATGCAACAATCTCTTCTAATGGTAGAATCAAACCTGTGGAAGAGAAAGATTTATATTTTTTAACTTCTGGTAGGGTAGAAGAAATAAAGTTTGAAGAAGGTGATATAGTAAAAGAAGGTCAACTTTTAGCTACATTAGATAATCTTTCAGAAGAACTTTCTTTAGCTAGAGCAAAGAATAACTATGATCAAGCAATGATAAGTTCTACTTCAACCGTCAAGAAAGAAAAATTACTTGAGTATCAAATTGCTGAGAAAAATTATAATAATACATTTTTATATGCTCCTTTTTCTGGGCTGATAACTTCTGTAGATGTTGAAGTAAATGATCAGGTAAATATGTCTAGGAAAATTATTCATTTAATTGATAATTCGAGCTATATAATCGAATTAAATATTGATGAAGTGGATCTTTCTCAAATAGAGAAAAATCAGAAGGTTACCATAGTTTTGGAAGCTTATCCAGATATGTTGTTACGAGGAGAAATTACAAAAATTGGACTGGTTGCAGAAAATCAGGGTGGAGTTGTTATGATTCCAGTTGAAGTTAAAGTTCCAACCACTGATCCAAGAGTAAAATCTGGTTTGAGTGCATCAGCTGAAATTATTGTTGGACAGGTGAAGAACGAGTTGGTTGTTCCTGTTACAGCTGTTACTGAAAAGAATGGCAAATCAATTATAATGAAAAAAGAAGGAGATACTGTTAAACCAGTTAAGGTAACAACTGGCATCTCTAATGATATTATGATTTCTGTTGTGGATGGATTGGACGAAGGTGATCAGATTGTTGCTAATAATTTTACTGCTATTTCAGCTATTCGTGATCCAAATTTAAATAGTATGCAAGGTATGTTTAAACAGGGTGCGAAAATGGGTGGTCAAAGATGATTCAACTTCAAGATGTCCGTAAAATATATCAGATGGGCCAGGTTAAGGTAGAGGCACTGGGTGGTGTAAGTTTTACTGTCGAAAAAGGCGAGTTTATCGCAATCATGGGGCCTTCTGGTTCAGGTAAATCTACATTGATGAATATCATTGGGTGTTTGGATCGTCCGACAGATGGAACATATCAACTAAATGGTACTGATGTAGCTGTCTTAACTGATAATCACCTTTCAGAACATAGAAATAAAGAGATTGGTTTTGTATTTCAACAATTTCATCTATTGCCAAGGATCAATATTCTTCAAAACGTGGAGCTTCCTTTGATTTATGCAGGAATTAGTATTAGAGAACGACGTCGATTAGCGAAAGAAGCATTAGAGAAGGTTGGATTGGGAGATAGAATACATCACAAATCCAACGAAATTTCAGGTGGTCAAAAGCAAAGAGTAGCAATCGCTCGCGCTTTAGTGAATAATCCCTCGATCATTCTTGCTGATGAACCAACTGGAAATTTAGATAGTAAAACTGGAGATCAGATAATGAATTTGATGCTGGAACTACATCGACAGGGTAATACTATTGTTTTAGTTACTCATGATCCTGAGATAAGTGAATATGCTAATCGAATAATTCGTCTAAAAGATGGCTTAGTCAACAGTGATGAAATAAACTTCAACCCAAGAAAAACAGCAAATTGAGGGGGTGAGAGGTAATGATTTTTTTAGATATAATCTTAGTATCGTTAAAGAGCTTGACAAATAATCGCCTCCGTACTTTTCTTTCCATGTTAGGAATTATTATAGGAGTTGCTGCAGTAATCGCTGTAATAGCGATCAGTAGTGGAGCTGAAGAACAGATGTTAGATCGTTTAAACAATTTAGGAACTAATCTGATAACTATTACTCCAGGAACGTCAAGGGGTGGTGGTGGCACGATAAGTCAAGACGTAGGAGATGTTTTTACCTATGAAACAGCTGAGCAAATTCTTTCTCTCTGCCCTTCGATAGAGAAGGTTGATCCATATATTAGCAGTCGAGTATTGGCTATTTATGGTAATACAAATTTGCAGGTTTCCACCAGAGCATCTTCGACAACTGTTTTTGAGATATCAGATTTAGAGCTTGAAATGGGGCGGTTTTTCACAGACATGGATTTAGAAGATAGCAAGATGATTGCTGTAATCGGTTCAACTGTGGCAGAAGATTTATTTGGAAGTACAAATCCGATTGGGCAAAAAGTGAAGGTTGGGAGTGGAAATAATAAATTTAGCCTTACGGTAGTTGGTGTTCTCGCTGAGAAAGGTCAAGTGATGTTCACAAACTATGACAATACAATTTTTCTTCCTATCACTACATGGATGAATCGTTTTCAACGCACCGATTTTGTTAATGGATTTACTGCACAGGCACGTTCTAGAGAAGAAGCAGATGATGCTGTAGCTCAGGTTGAATATCTTCTATATCAAAAATTTAAAGATTTAGATAAATTCAAAGTTTCAAGCCAGGCAGCGATGTTATCTATGGCAACAGACATGACAAATACATTCAAAATTCTTTTGGCAGGTATCGCTAGTATATCGCTTTTAGTAGGTGGAATAGGAATAATGAACATTACTCTGGTTTCTGTTACAGAACGTACCAGAGAGATTGGAATCCGTAAAGCTTTAGGAGCTAAACGGAGAGTGATTTTATTACAATTTTTAATTGAAGCCAGTATTGTGAGTATTGTTGGAGGTTTGTTTGGTATAGCATTTGGACTTTTGGGTTCAATGGCAATATCTAAAGTAGGAGGATGGCCGTTTGTAATTTCGTCATCAGCCATTTTGATTTCCATTGGTTTCTCAACATTGATCGGAATCTTTTTCGGGATATATCCAGCTAATAAAGCTGCAGGTCTTGATCCTGTAGATGCTCTAAGTTATGAGTAAATATTTAACTAAAAATGTACCCTGCCAATATGCGAGGGCACATTTTTTGCTTGCAAAGTTGATAAAAAAAAGTTATACTGAAGAAAAATTTTCAAAGGAGTTAGGCTGATGGCTAAGTTTCAATCTGATTTACCAGAGGAAGTGATCTTAAAAGATGGAGCACGTCGATGTTCTGGGCGAATTCGAGATGGAAAATTTGTTTATTACTTGCCAAAAAGATTGAAAAAAGAAATAAGAGAAAGCATTATTGTCAATCTTCGCGAAAAACTTAAAAATCGTTTGCAAGATGCGTATAGGTTTTATAGTATTTTTAAAAACCATCGTTCTACAATTCAGGATGCAGAAGATCTTAAAAAAATGGCAGAAGAAATTTATACTCAAAAATATCCAGCCCTCGATTTTCCGTTGTTAATTCAATTCCGTCGTCAGAAAACAGTGATGGGAACATATCGCAAAAATAACAATGGCGAAGTGAAAATTTATATCAATGATTTCTTTAAAAACGCTCCAGAAATACTCATCAATTATATAATCGCTCATGAGCTGAGTCATCACCATTATTCTGGACATGACAAAGCCTTTTATGGAGAATTATCTAAACTCTGTAAAGATCACGAGAAAAAACGTAATTTGGCAAGTCAATATCTCATTTTAAAAGAAGCACAGATTCTTTAACGACATTTCAGAAGGAGAAGTCCCCCTCCTCTATAGGTAGTGGTAGGAGTTTTACAATAATTTCAAAACTTCAGGGGAGTTCAAATCTCCTTCTGAAGTCGTTAAACTTAAGAAATAATAACTTGTTATTATTTCGACTTAATTTGTGCTTTCTGATGAATTATGGCTTCAGGGTGAATGTTAGGAAGAATATTTTCTATAACTTGATCTTTATATAAACTTCGCCAGTCCAAAGAATCCACATCCCATAAAATGATGTAATATCCTTTTGCTTTGACTGTTTCTACTAATTCTGAATCTATTGCTCCATATGGTGGGCGAAACATCTTTAATGTTTTGCTAATATTGGTGCTCAGGAGTTGATTTGTTGAAGAATTTTTGGTGTGATTTCAAGATCTGGACCATCATCAAAGGTTAAAGCAATGATTTTTACTGATCAAAGTAGGTTCCTCCTTTTTTACAAAGTATATCTTTAGTTTGTGCCATTCACAACAGAATGTGGGAGAAAGCTGAGAAATTTTTATTAACATAGAATTAAAAATATATATTAAGACATAATTATAATTTTCTTTCAAAAAAGTTATTGCCTTATGGAAATGTATATGTTATAATTAAAGAGCTTTTGAGAAAATTGGGAATGATAAAATCTATATAAAATTTAAGATAGAGGGTCTGACTAAAGTACATATGTGTGTGATGTTTCCTGACAGAAAAAGGGAGGATTTTTCTATCAGGTTTTTTGGAGGTATAAGAGGTCTAAAAGAGATTTTGGAGGTGTAATAGATGATTAAAATGTTACCGTTAACAGAAGAAAAAAACTGGAATTCTGAAATGATTGTTCGGGCTTGTACTGATACTTGTCAACCTGATAACGCAGGTTATATCGAGTATAATATTTGATATCCACTCTCTATCTTAATTACATACCGGGCTAAGCCCGGTATTTTTTTTGATGTTCATAAAAACACTATATTTGAAAGGGGTTATAAATAGTGTCAATAATTAGTAATTTACTAGAGATTCCTTTGGATGATGAGTATATTCTTTTGATCAATACTTTAAATGGAGCTGTTGATTTGATTAATCAACCTGGTTATCAAGTGATTCAGGATTGGAAATCGTTAGATCACCCAATTCTTACTGAGGAAACGAAGGATTTATATAATTTTCTAAAGGAAAGAGGTTATTTGGCTACTCCTGAAGAAGAAGCGAGAATTAAAGAAGAATGGATGGTTCAATTTCGCCATTCTCTGATAGAAGCCCAAAAAAAATTGACTCCTATGTTTGTGATTACATATGATTGTAATTTCCGCTGCAAATATTGCTATGAGAAAACTTTATTAAAAAAAGGATCGAGCTGGATGAATAAGGTTATGACTAAAGAACAGGTAGATAAAATTTATAATTACCTTGATGACATGTGCGCAAAGGAGGGGAAAGTGGTTGAAGAGATCAGTCTCTATGGAGGTGAACCCTTACTTTTAGAAAATGAAGAAATTGTTCACTATATTTTGAAAGAAGGTCATCAAAGGGGAGTTTCATTTAATATCACTACAAATGGTTATACATTAGATCATTACTCTGAAATATTAAAAGATTATCAAATTAAAGGCATTCAGGTAACAGTTGACGGACCTCTTGAAGTTCATGATAAATATCGCTATACTAAGAGGGGCGAGGGGTCATATACAAAGATTATGAAGGGTATTGAAGCCGCTTCTGAGTATAGATTACCTATTCGGATACGTTCAAATGTTAGCATTGAAAGTTTATCTAATATCGATTTATTAATTGAAGATTTAAATAGTAGAGGGCTGACACACGAGAAGAATATTTTCTTTTATTTAGCACCTATCGCAGAGGGTATAGATTCAAAAGAGAGTAACTGTATGTCAGATATTTTTAGAGAAATTTGTTATAAATATGAAGATTTAGGGTTCTCTAAAAGTGTTATGGATCAAATTTTAAATAGATTCAGTCAAATAGCTAAGGTATTTGAGACTGGTAAAATGTGGGCACCTAAGTTTATTAATTGTGAAGCAAGTGTTGGTAAATTGATTTTTGACCCTTATGATATGATTTATCCTTGTGGAATTTTGATTGGAGAAGAGCAATATGCTATTGGGCGCTATTTACCTGAGATAGAGTTTAATTCAACTTATAATACATGGATCAATAGGACAATTGAAAACATAGAAAAATGCAGAGACTGTTCTGCTGCTGTATTATGTGGAGGAGGATGCCCTGTAGATCCATTGAAGAAGACCGGAGATTTGATGCAACCAAATTGTTCTTATATGGATATTTTAATAAAAACTTTCATTCCGTTCTTTTATAATAAATTTTTGAAACCAAAATTATTAAAATGATTCGACCACAAAAAGTATTTTAGTTGCACTTGCATACCATATAAAGTACTGATCCCGCCAATTCAGTATTTTATATGGTATGCAAGCTCTTGTGCGACTACTTTTTGTGGGGTAATCATTAAAATAACTAACTAGAATTAGCGATTCACACATTTATTTTAGAAATAACAAAATAAATGTGTCTAATGGATAGACTTTCATCTTTAGGTTGTAATATCCTAAAAGAGAGAAGTCTATCATTTTTTTTATGTCCAAAAGTTAGGCAACAATAATAACCAAAAAATAATTTCACAGAACTCTTGTTCTATTGACATTAATGTGTTAAACTATTAAACAGAACACTTGTTCTAAACCAAACAAGGAGTTGATGTTTAAAATGAGAAGAGAATTTTGCCATTTACATGTACACACAGAGTACAGTATGCGAGATGGATTATGTCGGTTTTTATCAACTAGCTCGAGATTTAAATATACCTATTGTAGCCACTGGTAATGTGCATTACCTAAGACGTGAAGACGTTGAAGTTTATCAGGCTTTAAGGAAAATTCAGAAAATTTCGTCGAAGAATTACCCAAAGAAATTGAGAGAGGAGCATTATCTAAAAAGCCCAGAAGAGATGTCAATTCTCTTTAGTGATTTGCCTGAAGCATTGAACAATAGCCAATGTATAGCGGTTTTCCATCAAATAAGGCATTAGAACGATAGAGTGTGAGTTGAATATTATCATCCTTTTTTAAGAACAAATTATGCAGATTTCTTGTCAATTGGTAAATTATATTTTTGATAAATTGCATAAAATTGCTGGATATAGTTTTAGTAAAGCTCAAGTATCGACTTTCACAGTATTTTAAAGAGATTAGGTATCATAATATCCAAATCTTGTCGAATGACAAAGAAGATAGTGGATTATTGGCAACTACCGACGGAGAGAAGATTTGGATAAATGTTTTGATTAGAAAAAAAATAGAGCATATGTTCAAATGATAGAAAGGAAGGGGTATCAACAATGGAAAAGAAATTTTGCCATTTGCATCTACACACAGAATACAGTATGCTTGATGGATTATGTCGAGTAGAAAATTTATTTGATGAAGTGGATAAACATGGAATGAAAGCTATTGCAATTACTGACCATCATAATGTGAGTGGAGCGGTGACATTTTACAAACTTGCCAGAAAATATCAAGTTAAACCCATTATTGGTGCAGAACTTAATTTAGAAGCCATTTTACCAGAAGAATCAAAAGATCACTATCATCTCACAGTTTTGGCTAAAGATAATCAAGGTTATACTAATATTTTAAAACTAATCACAAAATCTAATTTAACTAATCAAAGTCTAGTAAAATTCTCGATGCTGGAAACCTATAAGCAGGGTTTGATTGTTTTAAGTGGTTGTAAAAGAAGTGAACTGGATGAGTGGATTATGAAGGATTATAAAAAGGCTAGAAAAATCGTTTTAGAGTATCGCAATTTACTGGGCCAGAATAATTATTATATAGAACTTCAACGCCTTGGTCTACCAGGTGAAGAGGAGTTAATTCAAAGAAAGATTAAGTTGGCGGATGAATTGAATATTCCTATTGTGGCGACAGGAAATGTACATTATTTGACCAGAGAAGATGCTAAAGCACATCAGGTCTTAAATGGGATTCAGATGCTTTCCTCTGAAAGGAATCATTCACGTAAATTAAGAGAGGATTATTATTTAAAAAGTTCAGAGGAGATGGAAATTCTCTTTAAAGATTTCCCAGAAGCTTTAACCAATACATTACATATTGCTGAACGTTGCAATCTTTATTTTGACTTAGAACAACTTTATTTCCCCAAATATAAAGTACCTGATAGTTATACACAAGAGTCCTATCTTCGCGAGCTTACATATAAAGGGTTACAGAAACGGTATAGAAGTATTTCATCAAAGGTTAAAAAACGGGTTGAATATGAGTTGGATGTTATTAATCAAATGGGGTATGCAGGGTATTTTCTGATCATGTGGGATATTGTAGATTATGCTCGTGAACAAGGAATTTTAACCGCTGGAAGAGGTAGTGCTGTAAGCAGTATGATCTGTTATCTTTTAGGGATTACCCATGTTGATCCGATTGAGTATGATCTATATTTTGAAAGATTTTTGAATCCAGAGCGGGTATCAATGCCTGATATTGACTTAGATATTGATCATATTGGTAGGAAAAGGATTCTCCAATATATTGCCAAAAAATATGGTAATGAAAATATGGCACATCTGGCGGCTTTTAGTACTCTAGCAATCCGAGCGGTGGTAAGAGATGTTGCTAGAGTCCAAGGATGGCCTGAAGAGAGATTAACCCCTCTGACTAGATTTATTGCCCATCAGAATATCCATGAGATTGAATCTCCGACAAATAGTAGGGAATTTAAGCAGACTTACTATCGCAATGCTGCATTTCGGAGCTTGATCAATACTGCTCGGAAGTTAGATGGATTACCACGGCATTTTACTCAGCATTCTGCAGGAGTGGTTATTTCCCCTGATTCTTTGACAAACTATACAGCTTTACAGTATTCTCAGGATGGAGAAGTGATTACCCAGTTTGATATGCGAGCTATTGAAGATTTGGGATTGTTGAAGATTGATTTACTAGGAATTCGTTTTCTGTCAGCGGTTAGACTTACTTTAAAATTTATCAAAGATATTCATGGAATAAATTTAACTATGGAACAAATTCCTCTAAATGATCCCAAAATCTTTCATTTGATCCAAAAAGGAGATACAATTGGTTGTTTTCAATTAGAAAGTGGTGGTTGTCGTAAACTTTTACAACAGTTGAAACCATCTACTCTAAAAGATATTATGTTTGCTACATCATTATATCGCCCTGGCCCAATTGAAGGTGGTATGATGCAGAGTTTTGTTGCTCGTCTCCATGGGGAAGAAGAGATTGAATATCCTCATCCAAGTTTGGAAGATCTTTTGAAAGATACTTATGGGGTGGTACTTTTCCAGGAACAGGTGATGTTAATTGCTCGAAATTTAGCAGGTTTTACTTTAGGAGAAGCGGATATTTTAAGAAAAGCTATTTCGAAAAAAAATTCATTATTGTTAGCAGAACAAAAAAATAAATTTGTAAAAGGAGTTATAGATCGAGGTTTATCAAGAGCTGAAGCAAATTATATTTTTGATAAATTGTATAAGTTCGCTGGATACGGGTTCTGTAGAGCACATGCTGCGGCGTATGCTCATATTGCCTATATTACAGCTTATCTTAAAGCACATTATCCAGTGGAATATTTAACATCTTTAATGAATGTTAACATTGATTATGATTTTAGAATTCGTCAATACTTGAACCAGACTAGATATCGAAATATCCATATATTGCCACCTGATATTAATGATAGTAAGCTTTTGTCAACTACTGATGGTAAGAAGATTCGTATGGGATTTTTAATGATAAAGGGGTTTGGTCGCAAGGCAGCAGAAGAACTGATTCGTGAGCGAAAAAAAGGAAGTTTTCATTCTCTTAGTGATTTTTGCAAACGAGTTGATTTAGGTGTTATTCATCTTGCAATATTGGAAAGTTTAATAAAAGCTGGGGCATTTGATACTTTGGGCCAGCGTGTTCGTCTTCTCTGGAGTGTAACGAAAATATTTAAAGAAGTAAAAGAGAATCGAGTAGTTTCTGGTCAATTACGTTGCTTACCACAAAAAACGAAAGTATCGGTTTTTAATTCTCAAATGCCTGAGTTGGATTTGGAAGATGTATTACGATGGGAGATGGAAACGATGGGGCATCCAATAAGTGGGCATCCGTTAGCGGTTTTAAAGCTAGATCAGAAGAATCTAATTACAATTACTCAAGTACCTGATGTAGAGGAGGGGATGATTTGGGTAGCTGGAGAGATAACAGCGATTCGTTTTCGCTGGACAAAACGTGGGAATATGATCAGCTTTTTCACATTAGAAGATATGACAGGGACGATAGAGGTAACCATTTCTGATCCTGGAGTTACAAAATATAAGAGATATCTTCATTCAGGTAATCTTGTTTTAATAAGAGCTAGATTAGAAAAAGAAATGGAAATTTGCAATCTGTTGGGAGAAGAGATTATTCCATTGCAGAATAGTTGATAAAAATGAAGGGAAATTCATACAAATGTCGAATATAGATTGATAATTAAATTTGTGTTTGATAGAGAGGATGACCCTTTTATGAAAAAATATCGGAAACTCTTACCATTTATATTATTCAGTACATGGTTTACTTATTTAACACTATTTGTTCCATTACAAAAGCCTATTTTTGTTGTTAGTTTTATAATAGTAAGTAGTACCATCATTTATGGGGTCTTCTATTATTTTTGGATCTATTCAACAGAACTTATTAGAGGAAAAGTTCGCATTCGGCGGAAGTCTCTAAAAGATTTAGAAGTATTAAATCGTCTTTTAGAATTGATCCATGAGGAACGAGACTTTAAAGAGGTTTTACAAAGTATTATGAAAGAGGCATTTCGAGTGATTCCTGGAGCAGAAAGCAGTAGTATGTTTATTTATAATTCCAAACGTGGTGTATATGAGTTTCAATCTGCTTGTTCAGTGATATATGAATATTTTAAAGATGTCTGTTTGACTATAGAAGAAGTGGAAGCGAAATTTCGTAATAGAAAAGGTCCATTTATTGATAATCTGGTGAGTCAATCAAATAGTTGTTATCGTGAAGAGATCAAAAAAAAATTCAAATCTTATGGAGTTCCTGCAGCCATTCTATATATTCCTATCTGGATTGAGGGACAATTGAAAGGTTATATTACTTTAGATAATTGGAAAGATAGTAAAGCCTTTAATCACTGGGATATTGTAAAAATTGAACAAATTTTACCTCAATTAAAGTTGGCTTTTTATAGAGCACAAAGGACCGCTCAATTAGCTGATTATAAATATAAATTAAAACAACTCTATCATATTGGTCAGGAATTAGCAACAATTGATAATTCAGAAGAATTAATCAGTAAAGTTATAACTTCCATTTATAAAATATTAAAATATGAAAATGTTAATATTTTTCTTCTTCAGGATAATAAATTGATCTTTAAAAATGGATATATTTCAATTAAAAGTTCTCATGAATCGAATTACATTGAATTTCCAGATATTACTTTGGATGAAGGAATTTGTGGTTGGGTTGTTCTGCATGGAGAGCCCTTAATAGTATCGAATGTAAAAGAAGATCCTCGTTATATTAAGATGTGTGAGAAGATTAATTCGCAAATGGCAGTTCCAATAAAATTAGGGAATAAGATTTTTGGAGTTTTAAATTTAGAAAGTTATCGGTTGGATGGTTTTACTTATGAAGATCAGGAATTAATGATGACGATAACAAGCCAATTGGGGATTGTCTTAAGTAATGCAAAATATCAGAATGATTTAAAGAAAGCTTTACTTCAGATTATTATGGCTTTAGCAAAATCTATCGAAACGAAAGATAATGTTACTGGTGGGCACTGTGAGCGGATGGAGAGATATTCTTTAGAAATTGGTAAATATTTAAAATTTAATTCGCGTCGTTTAGAAAAATTACGTCGGGCAGCTATTCTTCATGATGTTGGTAAAGTTGGTATTCCAGTTAGTATTTTAGAAAAACCCGAAAAACTGACAGAAGAAGAATTTAAAATTATGCAGGAACATCCTACATATGGCGCGAACATATTACGAGAGGTGGATTTTCTAAGAGAGGTAGCCAATATCGTAGAACAGCATCATGAACGGGTAGATGGTCAAGGGTATCCCTTTGGATTACAAGGAGATGATATTTTTTTAGAAGCCCGGATTATTGCAGTAGTTGATGCTTATGATGCCATGACTTCTGACCGACCATATCGTCATGGCTTTTCTAGTGAAAAAGCGATGGAAGAACTTTTGAAATATCAGGGTAAACAATTTGATCCCCAGATTGTTGATATTTTTATCAAACTTTTTATAAAAAATGAAAATAAAAATTTGGAGGGAAAATTATGAGAAAATCTTTTTTGGTCATTTCAATCATGTTACTTTTAGTTTTTAGTTTCCAGGCTTTAGCTAACGAGAGTTACCAACAAGGTATTGAATCATTTAACAATAGAGATTATAAGGAGGCAATAGAAGCATTTCATAAAGCTTATCCTAAGATGAATGATAGCCATTATCTAAATTATATGATGGGACTTACATATTATCGAATGAAAGACTATCAAGGTGCTGTGAAGTATTTTGAAGAAGCAAAACAGCTTTCTCCTACGAATTTTAAAACATTGGTTAATCTTAGTAGATCTTATCTATATATTAATGATTGGGAGAATTGTTTGATTACTTTAAAAGACGCTGAAACTGTGAATAATCAGAGCTCTGAACTTTATAATGTATGGGGACTTTATTATATGAATCAAGGCATGATTCAGGAATCGGTAGATTATTTTAGTAAATCTTCTAATTTAGATCCTGAAAATGTATTTGCTTTGAATAATTTAGGATATGCTTACTTAAAGTTGGGTAAATACAAAGAAGCCAGCACAGAGTTAAGTAAAATAGTTGATTTAAATCCATCTTATTCTTATATGTATAATAATTTAGGAATAGCTTATGAAAATTGTGGAGAATTAGATAAAGCGATTGAAGCTTTTAATAAAGCTTTAGACGTGAATTCGAATTATTCTAAAGCTAAGCAGAATTTGGAGAGAGTATTGAAAAAAAGATATTAAATGATTCGACCACAAAAAGTATTTTAGTTACACTCGCCTGCTATATTATTAATGAAACCGTCTCCTCATTAATATACATAACCGGTATTGATAAATAGTTTTTTTTGAAGTTGACCTAATTTTAAGGTCAACTTTTATTTTCCAAAACTTTTAGTATAAATGAAGGAATTTACCAGATAATATCGAATACTGATGTAAAGGCAAATTTGATTTTTAAGAAGTGGGGGGATTTAAATGGATCGATTTAAAAACACACCGTCGCCTATCAACGATTCCTTATATGCAAGAGATAATGAGGAAAATGTGATGCTTCCAAAATCAATGATCTTGGAATTAGTTCATGAAGTAAGGAATCCCCTGACTTTAATAAAAAGTACTGTGCAGTTAGCCAAGTTGAAAAAGAAACCAATTGACTTGGAACATGGGGAGAATATTTTAAAAGAGGTGGATCGGATTACACGTATTTTAGAAGAGTTTGTAACTTTAGCTCGCTCAGAAAAATATCAGGAAAGAATTAATTTGAATCAGCTCTTAAAAGAAATATCACAGTTGATGGAGGGGGAAGCTAGATTAAACAGTATCGTTTTAGATAATCAACTTAGTTCTGAGGAAATTTTGGTTCTAGGCCATAGAGATCAATTTAAGCAAGTTTTAATAAACCTTTCAAGAAATAGTATGGATGCAATGGAGAATGGTGGGATTTTAACTTACAGTCTGTGTAAAGCCAGCGATGAAATTGCTGAGATTCAGATTCGGGATACAGGCACTGGAATAAAACCAGAAATTATTGATAGTATTTTTGAACCTTATTTTACAACCAAAGAAAAAGGAACAGGACTTGGGTTGGCGATCTCCAAGAGAATAATACAGGGACATTCTGGTGAGATTACTGTTGAGAATAATGCTGATGGAGGTTGTAAATTTCATATCATTTTCCCTTTAGCTTGACAGTTGTCACTATATTAATTTATATAAGTCGTGCTGATTTATTAATAATGAAGTTATCAGAGTGAACTCGTCCAGCTAAAGCT
>JAGMES010000006.1 GCA_023128035.1 Halanaerobiales bacterium
TTCTCTCTATTGAACTTTTCACCGATTACTTAAACACTGTCTTACTAACCAGAAGTGTCTCATTTCCAATTTTAGCGACAGTATAAATCTTCTGATTTTCTACCCAATAACGTTCGGAAGACCATGGTTTACCATCTTTATCTACTCCACTTACTGGTTTAGTAAAATAACTATATGTACTAATTTTTCCTGATGGATAAACTATTTTTGTGATACCAGCAAAATCTTCATAAAAATAGTTAGTAACTCGATTCATTGCATCAGTCACTGACTTTAATTTACCATCTTCAATACCATAACTAACTAAACGTTTACCATCTTGCTGACGAGTGATGTCTATACTGTTAGAAGAATAAATAATATCGTATATGCGACCAACTGTATCAACTATTTGACTTATTTTGTAATTTTCATAATAGAATTTAATTTTGTTGTTTGGATTTTTCCCCTGAATATATTGAATATCTCCCTGATCATTAAAGTAGCAGTATGTACCATCAGAAAGATAAAGTTCATAATGATCCGTTTTGTATTGTGGGAACCAAAGAATAGAACCTGTATATTTTTTGTATTTGACAAATTTGAAATGACTATTTTTACTATTACTATAAATTAACTTTTTATCTTTACCGACATTTTCTACTCTCACTTCAACCTCATCATCTTTCATATTAAATGCACTGCCATCAGGAAAATAAATTACATCACTATAGATATATGGAAAACCAAAGTTCCAGCAATCGTATAGATTTGGATGTTTGGCTCTATCTCCCTTATCAGTTTTAGAATTATAATATCTGCTGATAACTAAATCCAAGCCATCTCTTCCCTGAATCACTAAATCAGTAGCCGCAATGGTTAGTATGCCAGAAGTTGTAGATACATATTCATTTCCATTTTGCAGCAATGATGAATAGGGACTTAATCCTCTAGTAATCCATGGACTTTCATTTTGAAGAATAGGCTCAGAAGAAGATGAACCCTGACTGTCTAAATCAATTATCTCAGAATCTGCATCTATAGTTTTTACAATAATTTTGTCAATATCAAGAGAACCAGTAAAATCAGATAAAACAACATAGTAGTCATTTACCGACAAACTACAGGTAGTAGATAGTTTAATCCAATGCCAATCACTACTTTGTCCGTGAAAATTATCGTGAAATATTTCCTGATCTGATCCATAAATTGATAAGTCACCAGACCCTATACCACTTAGATAAATCCAAAATTCATATCTTTTCTCATCAAACACATCTAACATAAGAGAAATCAAATCATTTTGAGACCCCTGCACTACACTAACATAGCTTAGTTCACTATTTTCTTGTGTAAATAAATTTTCTCCAATTAAATCTCCATGTTCTGCTTGAAGAATAACATATGGTTCGATAAGAGCTGCATTCGCTGTAATTGATATAAAGAGTACAAATAGTAGGATGACTATATAACCATATTTTTGGTATTTTATCATTTTGCTCACCTCAACTTATTTTTTGTTATTAACCCTTTTAATATACTCCATTTGTTAAAAATATCCTGCAAAAAAATAGTCAAAAAAAGATGAACATATTAACTTCACGTTCATCTTTTTTGACTCAACATATTAATAGTTTTAGCATTAAAAACAAACCCAACTCTACCATTCCCACAATTCTCTATTACTACTCGACACAGCAAATACACCTTTTTCAAGTAATCCCTCTACCTCAGCCCGTTCATTAATTAATCCTCCTGCAATAATCGGCGTTGATAGCTTACTATTAATATGATCAACAAAATACGGTGCTGCGATACCTGGTAATATTTCAACAGCATCAGGCTTGTTTTGCTCTAGTAAATGTTCTCCGATTTTTAAAACAGCAGAATCAAGCAAGAATAGACGCTGAATTGCCATTAAGCCTTCGTTCTTGGCTGCCATAATTAAATTACTTTTAGTAGTTACTATCCCATCACAGAAATCATTTTTAGACAGATATTACGTGTAGCCACAAGGTCTACCCCTGTTCCCATAATATTTTCTTTTATTACCTGCCCTATATGTACAGGTGCTTCAACTTCGATTTTAGCTATCTCTTTCATAGCAGGTAATAACAGTTCTTTAGGTATTGGTGCAGCTGTCTTAACAGGCACTAATGAAAGTTCTCCATTTTTTATCCTAACAGAAGTTGGTAAAATGCGGGTTGGATTTGTAAACTCTTTCTGAGCATATTCCTCACCCTTAGGGCAACTAAAACCAGAAACACTTTTGATCTCACCATTCTCACTTTCAATTACCATTCGACAACCCTTCGGACACCTAATACATACCATATTATTTCTAGCCATGAAGTGTTTCCTCCTCCTTTTCAATACAAATATTTAAACTACCTAATTTATCATCAATCAATGCTTCTGGTAAGTAAACTGTAACTATTTCTCCTGGTGTAACAATATTCTTTTTATAATTTGCCAAAACTTTTCCATTATCTTTTACTAATTTTACTCTAACATTCTCATCAGGGATTAGTTTTATCGGTTGAGTACGTTTCATACTTTCGCCGTTAAGATATTTAGTAACTGCTCTACCAGTGATCTCTCCTTCTTCGGTAACATAATCTACTAAATCATGAACTTGTAAGACATTACCACAAGCGAAGAATCCATCTATACCCAATTCTCTTGCTTCATTAACAATCGGACCTCTAGTAACCCTATCAAATTCTACTCCCAATTCCTGAGTTAACTCATTTTCAGGAATTAAGCCTACAGAGAATAAGACCGTATCACATTTTATCTCTTCTTCAGTTCCTGGAATCGGTTGTAAGTTTTCATCAACCTAAGCAATTGTTACTCCTTCCACCCGTTTCTTACCTTTAATGTTAGTGATGGTATGACTTAATTTTAAAGGAATATCAAAATCATCTAAGCATTGTACTATATTTCAACAAGTCCAGAAGAGAATGACATAATCTCTAAGACTGCTTTTACATTTGCTCCCTCCAGGGTCATTCTTCTAGCCATAATTAACCCAATATCACCAGAACCTTTTTTGGTCACCTTCAATGGTGATACCCCTAATTCTTCAGCAATTATTTCTACCACTTTAGTGCCACAAAAACCTCCCTGACAACGACCCATACCTGATCTTGTTCTACGTTTGATCGCATCAAGTGTTTTAGCTGGAACTGGTCGACGAATCGCCTCTAATATCTCACCTTTTGTTACCTTTTCACAACGACAGATTATCTCACCATATGCAGGATTGATTTTGACCAACTTTTCCCAGCTATCCATAGAATCTAAGTTATCTGCAAGATGGTGTAACTCAGGCAATGTCTCCTGGAAATTATCCTTCAAACTCATTTCCATTGAGATGTCACTGCTAACTTCTTTCACAAGGTCAACCACCATCTCAGCAATTGCTGGAGCAGCACTTAAACCCGGTGACTGAATACCAACTACATTAATTAAACCTTTAGTCTTCTTAGAAGTTTCAATAATAAAATCTTCGCCCGCTGTTGCTCTAAGGCCAGAAAATGAAGCAATTACATCCCGTCTATTAATGGAAGGAATTATTTTTCTTACTCCCTCATATATTTCATCCATCCCGGCTTTAGTAACCGATAAGTCTTCTTTATCAGTAATCTCATTGGAGTTAGGCCCAAACAATAAATTTCCATGAACTGTCGGAGTTACTAAAATACCTTTTGATTTTTTATTTGAAACTGGGAAGAGAACATGATTAACAACACTACCCCATTTTTTATCAAGCAGATGATATTCTCCTTTGCGTGGAATAACTTTAAAACTCTCTCCACTCATAGCACCAATCTTATCAGCATATACACCAGCCGCATTAATAATAATTTTTGTGCCTATAAATCCCTTAGTAGTTTCTACACCCAATATCTTTTCTTCATCCATCTTTATATCAACCACTTCGGTTTCTAGTAATACTTTTGCACCATTCACAACTGCATTATCTGCTAGAGCAATGGTAAATTCATAAGGTGAAATAATACCATCTGTAGGAGCATACAGTGCATACTTCGCTTCAGGATTAAGATTTGGCTCCATCTCAAACAATCTCTCACATTCAACAATTTCCATACCTTCAATACCCATTTTCTCTCCATTTTGCTTTTCTGCTTTTAATACTTCCAAATCCTCTTCTGTGAAACCAATAACCATCGAGCCTATTCTTTTAAATGCCACCTTTAAATCGTTACAAATTTTATCAAATTTCGAATTTGCCTTAACATTAAGTTCCCCTTTAAATGTTCCTGCCTCTGCATTATAACCTGCGTGGATAATCCCTGAATTTGCCTTACTAGTTCCCATTGTTACATCATCTTCTTTTTCCACAAGAACAACATCCAGATTAAATCGAGATAACTCTCTGGCAATAGCCGTACCAGTTACACCACCGCCACTAATTACAACATCTACTTTCATTAATTATCCCTCCTAATAAAAAGAAAACCATCTTATTAACTATAACCTGAACATACCGAACAGGTTAAAAGGCGCACTAAAACACCTTAGTTAATAAAATGGTTCTCTTATATTCTCCACCATTTATATACTATTTATGCTTTTATTATAACTCATTATTAAATAAATTGCAACAATTTTCTTACTTAATCAAGCATTTCCTTCATCAATGTTCCAACACCTTTTCCAAGTGCTAATAATGCAGATTGCATTGCTTTTGCAACTTTTATATGTCTAGCATATCTATTCTCCATACCTTCTTCTTTGATAATGTTAACAGCTGAAGTTGCGAAATATTTTGCTGGGTTATGCATAATTGGAAGCCATTTATCAAAGTCAACATAGAACTCTGGGATAGTACCTAAACTATTTTTTCTTTCTAAAGCTTTTAGCCCTGCCCAAAGTACAAGTAGTCCTGGACAAACACCAAATGCTTTTTGAGAGCCAGGTATCTATGCAATTCTCCATTTTCTACTCTTTCTCTGGCTCCTTGAACATTATCTAAAATCCATTTTAATAAAAAATGGCCAAAAAAATATGAAAAAAACATACCTTTTTGGCCACTTTGCCATTGTAAAACACATCATTATGTTTTATATTCATTTTTTATTTTTATATTTCTAATTTATAATATAATTATAAAACAAATTTCATGGTATGTCAATAGTGTACTAAATAAACTAAATTTTCTTCTTTATAGCTCAACAATTTACTATTTAGTAAAACCACCTAAATTAAATACTCTCATCACATGCTCACTAGTTAATTGTAACCACTTAGGAGTTTTTTCTATAGCTTTTTCCATAGATACTGGTTTCTGAATAATACTGAATATAGCATCTATTCCTGCATTTATGACTAAATTTGCATGATCATCTACGGTACCAACTATAGCAATTACAGGTATACCAAACTCTTTAGCAATTTTTGCAACCCCAATTGGTGTTTTGCCATTAACTGTTTGATTATCTATCTTTCCCTCCCCAGTTATCACTAAATCTACATCTTTCATTTTTTCTCTAAGCTCATTTACATTTAATACTATCTCTACACCTGATTTAAGTTCCGCATTTAGAAAAGTAACTAAGCCTGCTCCCAGGCCACCAGCAGCACCTGAACCAGGAATATTTTGAATATCTTTACCTAATACTTTTTGCACAACATCAGCAAAATACCGCAAGTTGTCATCAAGCATTTTTACCATCTCGGGATCCGCTCCCTTTTGAGGAGCATAAACGTATGCTGCTCCATTAGGGCCATATAATAAATTAGTTACATCACAAGCTACTTTAATCTTTACTTCATTAATTCTAGGATCTAAACCACTCATATCAATTGACTCAATACGGTTTAGCTCTCCTTCATCTAAAGCTGCTTTTATTAGTTCTCCTGTTCCATAAGTAGTAGTCTTACTAGGATCAGCTTTATCAAATGGTATCAGTGGTAAACCAGAAGCTGTAGCCATCTCAATAACCGCTGTTTTACCATCTCCTAAAATACCAAAATAAGCCTCTATTGGTTCACCTAACGGATTCGTAACTGTTTTATAAATTTTTTTCCCATTTGTAGCATCAGTCAAAGATTGAACCGTACCTTCCCCTCCATCTGCCATGGGAACTTTAATTATTTCTGCATCTGATAAAAACATTAGGATTCCTTTTTCTATATTTTCTGAAACTTCTAAAGCTGATAAACTTCCTTTAAATGAATCAGGAGCTATAAGTACCTTCATATTTCCCACTCCTCTCATGCTATCTAAAATTTATAAATATTTTTACGAGGTACTTTTACCTAAGAACTCGTATTTTTCCGTTATAAGCTAAAATAAATCTGATATCATATTCATTATATAATTTAACGTAGATCCATACTATATACAAATAGCATAAAAAAATACCCTTTTTTGAAGGGTATTTTTGTGCAAACTGACTAACTTCTTTACTTGTTTGTTGAAAATAAAAATAATCGATATGTCCAGATCAAAGTAAACAGATCTTTTGCATTTTTTGGATCTAAGCCTGTCTTTTTCTTTATTTTATCTAGTTTATATAATAATGTGTTACGATGCACAAAAAATTCACTAGCAGCTTTACTTATATTTAAATTATTGTTAACTAATGACTCGAGTATTTGGCCAATCTCTTCCTTAGCGAATATATTCTGGTCAAATAAATGACTAAAGTAATAATCAATTGAAAAAGGATCAATAAAGGGGAGAAAATAATCATACCCAAGATGATTAAGAGAATATATTTTGCTCTCTGCATTAATATATATCTTTTCTCCAACTTCTATAGCATTTTTCGCCCCGCGAAAAGATAAATATAATTTTTCAAGTTCAACAAATATTTGACCTATACCAATTGCAAACTTTGTTATGCTTTTATTTAAATCAGCTTCAATTCTGTTAGCTAGTTCCATGATTATTTTATTCTGTTTTTGAGAATCGCTAGTTTCAAATGATTTAATTAGTACTAAATTTTCGCCTCTTATAAAAAATATATCTTGCAAATTATTGATATTGGGGTAGTTATTAAACCTTCTAAGCTGATTAGTTATTAACTTATTATCAAAGGGACGTACTTTAATCATTAATACCACACGACTTAATGTAGGATCAATTTTAAGTAACTTAACCCTCTCTTTTAACGATTCTTTATCATCAACCTTATTGTTTAATAATTGTTGATAAAAATTCTCCCGCATCTTGTTTTCTAGTTCAAACTCACGTAATAAAAACTCCTGCTGAAGCATTAATTCAACCAAATTTTTTACTATCTCACCATAGTCCCTAACTTCATCTACTTTTCCTGTTATTCCAACAACACCAATTATATTATCATTAAATTTAATTGGTAAATTAATTCCAGTTTTTACACCCTTAAATTGATCAACATCTTTTTCTTTTATAATAAATGTCTTTCCAGTTTTAATTACATGAGCGGCTATTTCATGGAAAGTATTAATCCTTTTTTTATCTCCACTACCAACAATAATCGCATCCTGATCCATGATGTTAATATTTCTACCAAGAACGTTCATTGTTTTTTCTACAATTTTCTGCCCCAAATTCTCCGTAAGTTGCATAATCGTTTCCTCCCTTCTCTTTTCTTCACCATAGCCAAAATTATAATTTATACCTCTTCATTTTGCGCACAATTGTCGGCTGACTTACCCCCAAAGCTTTCGCAACTTCACGAGTAGTAGAATATTTTTGCAAAGTCTTCATAATCAACTGCTTTTCGACCTCTTCCACTGCTTCTTTAAGTGGCATTAGATTAGGTACAATTATATCTGAAGGAGTTTTCAAGATATCTTCTGAACGAATATATTCTGGTAAATCAGATGCTTTTATTAGATCATAATTTGTTAAGACTACTAATCTTTCAACCGTATTTTCTAACTCGCGAACATTCCCGGGCCAATCATATATTTCCAACATCTGCAATGCTTCAGAATCAAACTTCTTAATGGTCTTAAATTGAACATTGAATCGCTCAAGAAAATGATAAATCAATGGAATAATATCTTCCTGTCTTTCTCTTAAAGGAGCCACATAGATTGGAACTACATTTAACCGATAGTATAAATCTTCTCTAAACTTTCCTTCAATGATCATCTGCTCTAAATCTCGATTAGTCGCAGTAATAATCCGTGTATTAACTTTTATCGGAGTTATTCCACCTACACGCACTATTTCCTTATCTTGAATGGCTCTTAAAAGCTTAACCTGCAAGTTCAATGAAAGCTCACCTATCTCATCTAAAAAGAGAGTCCCACCTTCAGCAAGTTCAAAAAGTCCAGGTTTTCCTTCTTTACGCGCGCCAGTAAAAGCTCCTTTATCATAACCAAATAGTTCTGATTCCAACAAATTTTCAGGTATTGCCCCACAATTAACCTTAATCAATGACCCTTTATCTTCATGTTGAGTACGATGGATAACACTGGCTACAATCTCTTTTCCTACCCCGGACTCACCAGTAACTAAAACTGTCGAATTTACTTCACCAACTCTTAACGCAAGTTTAATTACATTTTGCATTGCATCACTTTGGATAACTACATCCTCAAGATCAAGCTGTTGCAAGCGAAGTTGTGCTAATTCTGAGTGATATCGTCTGCTCAATTTTCGTGTTTCTGCAAGCTGTTGTTTTAACGTATTTAATTCTGCTAAATCACGCACGGTAGTTACGACACGAACTATCTCTCCATCTTCATCAAACACAGGAATTCCAGTAATTAATACCTCTTTTCCTGTTTTGATCTCATGAATAATCGTAACAGGTTCCCGTTCTTCCATTACTAAAAGACTCACTGATTCAGAGTAAACACCTTCTTCTACTAATTCTTTCATATGCCGCCCCATAACTTCTTCACCTTTAATACCAGTAATTCTTGCATATGCACTATTTATTCTTAATGTAGTTCCTTCGCCATCAGTAATATAAATACCGTCAGAGATGGATTCAATAATTATATCCAACTCCTGATTTAACTCCTTAATCTCTTTTAATTCCTGACTAATAAACTCCATCTCTGAAATATCTTGAAAAATTGCCACTGCGCCAACTATCTCTTCATCTTTAATAATTGAAGTACGGTTGGTTAATACCATCACTTCCCCAACCTTCATTTTACGGGAATATTCAGCCTGTCCAGTTCTTAAAACAGTTTTAAGCCCAGTAGCAGGAATCACTTCATCCACTGGTCTATCCATAACTTCATTTGCTTTCTTTCCAACAATCTTTTCAGCAGCATAATTAAAAATTGTAATATAACCCTGTTCATCTACAGCAACAATAGCATTATGAGCTGCATCCAGGATGGTCTTTAACTTTTCTTCCTCATATCGTTTCACTATTCCCATCCCCCTAATTTCATCATATATTTATTTTTTCTGCATCTAAATTCCCATTCCTTCATAAACACAAAATATAATAAGTACTAACTTGACATTCCTCCAAAAAAACAATATATTTAAGCTATAGAAGTGAGGAAGTAAAGGAGTGAAAAACATGAAAAAAAAAGATAGCAATTTCAAACTATTACTCAAACTCTTTTCAATCTTTTTCAAGATCGGCATGTTCACCTTTGGTGGTGGATTTGCAATGATCCCTCTGATCGAAAAAGAGATCGTTGAAAAACATAAATGGATTGAAAAAGATGAATTCGTTGACTCGATTTCCCTGACCCAAACAGTTCCCGGGCCAGTCGCCGTAAATCTTTCAGTCCTCATCGGCTACAACTTAAGCGGCATACCTGGAGCAATCATTTCAGTCTTTGGCATTGCTCTCCCTTCATTCACAATCATTCTAATCATCGCTAGTTTTTTTGAACAATTTAGCAATAACCCCTTGATAACACGCGCTTTCATGGGTATTAGACCAGCAGTTGTTGCCTTAATCCTCTATTCAGCCTTTAAACTTAGCAAAAATATTAATTGGTTCCCAATGCTCGGAGGTACATTTATAGTTACAGTCATTGCGAAAACTTATTTTGGAATCAGCCCCGTATTTTTAATAATTGGTGCTGCAATTTTTGGACTTATCTATAATGTAATAAATAATAAAGTCCTGTTAACCACAAAAAACCAGGAAGAATAATGAGGTGAAATAAATGAAACTACTAATTACCCTTTACCTATCATTTTTTAAAATCGGACTTTTCGGGTTTGGCGGAGGATATGCCATGATCTCATTAATACAAAATGAACTATTAACCCATGGATGGCTATCTTTAAAAGACTTTGTTGATATCATTGCCATTGCTGAAATGACTCCAGGGCCAATAGCAGTCAACAGTGGTACTTTTGTCGGTTTTAAAATTTCTTCACTATCAGGAGCAATTTTAGCAACAATGGGAGTTATTACTCCTTCCTTGATTCTTGTTCTTATACTCGCACATTTTTTTAATAAAGTAAAAAATTCTCCTCATACAACAACAATTCTGACCTTTTTACGACCAACAGTAATTGGTTTAATCTTCGCTGCAGGTTTATCTATAGGTAAATTCAGCATGATAGACTGGAAAAGTTATTTAATCGGTGGAGCTGTTTTTCTTGTAATGGTTAAAACTAAAATTCATCCAATCTTGGTGATATTTTTATCGGGAGTGGTTGGGGTAATTATTTATTAAATTTCAGTTGAGATTAATAGATATCATTAAAGGGAACTCATAAAAAAATAACGTTTCTATTTAAAAATTGTACAAAAAAAGACCTCCGAATTAAGGAAGTCTTAGTTTTCTTCAAGTGATTTCTCTTTCGCAACCGCTATTTCTTTATTCATTATACTTTCTAACTGTTGTGTATATTCTATACATTTTTGCTCTAGTAGTTTAAAATCAAAACATCTTAATGAAACTCTATCTTCTGGATAATCATATTTCCTTTTATACAAAGCAACAGCTTTATCATTAACATTTCTATCCCTTATTTCTTTCATTTCCTTTTTTAGTAAAACTATGTAACTGTTCTTCTTTGAAGTATCCTTAAAAGTCCTAAAATTTTCAATATTTTTGTATTCTACCTCAATTAATTTACTTTTGTGAACTGGAAACATATAGTTAAGATTAACTACTGCAATAATTTTTTTACTATCATTTTTACTATCATACAATTTAATAAAATCCAAGTTTTCTTTCATCTTCAAATAACGTTGTTTTCGAGATGAAACTTGAGTAATATAAACTAAATCGCCAATTTCAAAGAGTTTTCCAAAAAACGGTTTAAACTTATCGTCACCATAATCTATCTTTGGAATTCTTTTTTCTACATTTCTAAGATAAGTTAAAAATTTTTCTTCAACAGTATACCATTTCATAATATTTCTCCCATGACAAAAAGCTGAGATAGAAATCTCAGCTTTCTATTAAGACGATTTTAGTAGGATTCGCAACCTCTATTAAGACGATTTTAGTAGGATTCGCAACCTCTATTAAATACATTATACTTTAATACAAACGAAATGTCAATAGACCTTTAAAATTTTCAGTAATATAATTCTATTCTCACAATAGTATACCCATTTTCAAAGTAAAATGTAACTATTTTTAAGGTATTTTTTGAAAAAAATATTTAAATATTACTTCATAAATATGAAATAATATTTAAATATTTCTTTAGTTTTATTTTTATCTGATTAAGACAAAAAATACTTCGCATTGGTACTTTACTAAAACAAATCAAGATTGTCGACAATGTTTTTACACACTGTATAAACTGTAGATAAATCATATTATTTACCAAGTTTGGGAACCCAATATCTACCATGAGCCAACCAATGTCTATATTTTAATGCACTTTTATAATCACTAATAAAGCTTTTGAGTTGTGGAAAATGTTCTTTCCATTTTTCAAGAATATCTTCATCTAATTGAATATTCTTGTTCTTTATCTTATAAATCTGAAAAAAATCTTTACTCAAACTATCTTTCTTTTTTGCATACACTCTATTAAAAAAATCTAGTCTTAAACATCCTTCCACATTTGCTAGCATATTAAAACTAGCAGCTAGTTCAGTTTCTTCATGTAAATCTTGGAAATATTCCTCAATTTCATTTAACGACATGATTAAAAATTTATTTGGTACATTTGTTTGTGACTCAATACAATTTTTTATATACTTTTTATAATTTAATAATGATGATTTGCACATATTGTACCAATCATAAATCTCATCTATATCTTGATTGGAAATAAAAATAGAAACTTTTTTAACCATTTATAACCTCCAGAAGAGCATCGGAGAAAGAGTCAGCATTAAGAGTTAAGAATTGAATATTAGGTGCTAATGTAGCAATTTTCCAATCAAGTTTTACTTCTTTTGGACTAGTTTCATCCTGTTTATCAAAGTCTGGATTGCTAGATATTTTAACCTTTATAATCGGTCCCTTTGAATTTTCACCAACTAAGACAAATTTTACTTTCCCGTATTTACCAATCATATCTATTCGGCCTTGTGCTCCAATTATAATCCTACCAACTGGCTCAATTTCTACTTTCTGTCCTGAAATAACAATATACATCTTTTTCGTTTCATATTGCCCAAGATATTCTTCGCGCATTGTATATTTTACAAGTTCTAGCTTTAATAAACCTTTTTCTTCATAGTCACTAAGCCACCCTTGAATTTTTTCATAAAACTTGTCAATTTCACTCAACCAAGTTTGTTTTTCTTTTTCCCAGTCAATTTGTTCTTGTTCCTCCCTCTCTGCGTTCTTTTTTAGGAACTTCTCTAAATTATCTAAGCCCATACCAAAAACCTCCTTATCATAATAGGTTTACTTATTCATTACCATAATATTATTCTATCATAATTCTTTCAAAATAAAAACCTAGAATACTCTTTCAATTTCATAGAACACTTAATACACCTCTCTATTTAGGAAGATGTATTTTCATTATCCCCCCAATTTCCTCTTAGAATGTTCTAGTCGCAATCCCATAACAGTTTTTTAAAATCAAAAAAACTTATAGAGGCTTAAAACTACATAAACAATAAAAAAGCCTAATGGCTCAAACATCAACCATTAGACTCTTAAAAATATTATCATAATCTAAACTTCTGAATCTCTTCCTGTAAATCTTTAGCAAGTTGAACTAACATTTTACTCTGATCTAAAATATTCTGAATACTTTCCTCTTCTCTATCTACAATAGTATTTACCTCTTCAGCAGTTGCATTAACTTCCTGTGATAAGGCTGATACACCATCCATTCCTTTTTTGATCTCCTGAGAAACACCACTAATAGAAGTAATCGCTTCAGTCACCTTTTTTATATTCTGTTTCACACTCTTGTTTGTTTCCAATACACTTTCAAATTCTTTTTCCGCATTATTAATTGCAGAAACACCAGATTTTACTTCGTCTACAGTTTTTTCAATAGCTTTTACAGCTTCTTGAGAATGCTGATAAATTTCATTAATCGTTTTTGCTACATTTTTAGCTGATGAAGCCGATTCTTCAGCTAAATCACGAATTTCTTTTGCAACGACAGCAAATCCTCGTCCTTCTTCTCCTGCTCGAGCAGATTCAATCGCAGCATTTAAAGCAAGAAGATTTGTCTGTTCTGCAATTGCAGAGATTATCTTAACAAATCCAGTAACTTCATTAATTTTATCACCAAGTGAGCGAATAATGTTAGCTGAGTTTGTTGCCTGTTGATCAATTTGGTTGGTCTGCTTCTTAACTAAAGTTAATACTTGACGCCCCTCAAGAGCACGTTTTTCTGCTTCAGATGAAAGTGAACTAGCTTCTTCACTATTTCCCTCAATCTGTTGAATATGACTGGCCATAGTTGCCACTTCAATGGCTGCATTGCTTAAATTTGATAATTGATACTCTGATCCTCTAGCCACATCATTCACACTTGAAGATATTGTCAGAATAGAATTTCCTGCAGACTCTGTTGATTCGTTCAAAATTTGAACTCCATTTATCAAGTCTTTGTACTTAATCTGAATTGTTTGAACCAATGAACGGAGATTTTGAATCATCTTATCAAATGAAAGATATAAATCACCTATCTCATCATTTCGATCAATTTTCTCCACAGAAATAGAAAGATCTCCATTGCGAACAGATGTACTGATATAACTAAGTTTCTCTAAAGGCTTTGAAATTCTCCAAGCAAGGAAATAAGCAAATATTCCACTTACCACAACTATTACTATAAGACTCCATATAATAACAGCTGTTGATTCATCAAGAACTGAATAAACCCTTTCTGCAGGAAAATCTGCACCCAAAATTCCTAAGATCTCACCGTCAGGTCCCAAAATTGGAACATAAGCTGAAAGAAGTTTACCCCAATCTGTATCAGAAAGATCACCTATCACACGCTTTCCTGCCACAGCCTCTTCCATCGAAGTTGATATATTCTCCCAATCCTCTTCTTCTTTAAATCCTGAAGCCTCATCATCAGCTAAAGGCCAACCATCAACCATATAATAATAGGTACCATCTACTTTTTCCATCGTATATAAGTATAATAACCCCGTTTTTTCCCGCAAATCATTTAGCAAAATTCGCAACTCCATATAATATGCAGAATCTTCATCACCATTTTCAATTAAATTTTTATATTTAACTGGATCAATTAATTTTTCAGCTTTTTCCAAAATAATCATTATCTGTTCGCCAATAGAATCAAGAATCAGATGTTTTGATTGATTATACACAATACCGCCAATTATTAAAATAGACATAAACAATAAAACTACAATCATTAAGGTTATTCTATGGCGCAATTTTAATCCTCTTAAAAACCTCAATAAGATTCTCTCCTTTCTTAAGTCATTCTAATATAATTCTTCATTTATCCTTTAAAACCTTTTTAAAATCGCTCTAAGAAAAAAAATAGTAATATTTTATAGATATGCAGCACATATTATGTAAGACGAGAATATTTCCTTAAAAAAAGCCACCTATCTTTTAACGATAGGTGGCTTAAGCTTTTGGCTTTAGTTTTTTCTTATAAACCTAATTTTGCTTTAATCATTTCTATAATTTTACCAGTATCATCAACAGTCATTTTACTTAAAATCTCATCACCAACTTTAATGGTTGGACCACCCTGACAGTTTTCAAAACAGAAAGTAGCTTGAATATTTACTCGGTCTTTAAGATCTGAATCATTCTCTACAACATGCATTAAGTTTTGTAACAAATCATAGGAACCTCCCAGATAACAACAAGTTCCTACACAAACTGATACAGATAATTCTTCAACGTCTACACCAGTTAAGCAGATTTTCCCAGCCTTAATCCGACGCCTGTTGCCATAGTTGGTATGAAGCAGATGATGAATTTCTTCATGAGATAGTTCATCCAAATGCTCTTTATAGAAGTTATTAATAACTGGGTTATCTTGAGATTTGTGAATTTGGAGCATTCTATCTACACGATAAATCCCTTTTGCCCTTTCTTCACGTGCTGCGGTATCATTAGGGAATGGCTGACCTGCACCACCAACACATCCGCCAGGACAAGCCATTACTTCAACTAGGTGA
This sequence comes from Halanaerobiales bacterium, assembly GCA_023128035.1. The sequence goes on from JAGMES010000006.1 coordinate 15,489, forward strand.
TATTCTACTTCGCCAGCTTTGATCTTCTTCAAAAGCTCTTTCACATTTCCCAATCCATGCACAACAGCAATCTTCACTTCTGTACCAGCCAGATCAACGATTGCTTCTTTAATACCTTTCATACCACGAACAGCTTTAAAATTTACATCTTCCAAAGTCTTATTAGTTACCATCTCATAAGCAGCCCGTAATGCTGCCTCAGCAACACCACCAGTAACACCAAAGATGACACCAGCACCAGTTGCAAAACCGAATGGCATATCCAGAGATTCGATCTCCAATTCATTGAAAATAATCCCTGCTTCTTTAATCATTTTAGCAATCTCATGAGTTGTTAATACAAAATCTACATCCTGAACACCATCATGACTAAATTCTTCACGTTTTGCCTCAAACTTTTTAGCTGAACATGGCATCAAAGAAACAACAATCAAATCCTTTGGCTCAATACCCAATTGCTTTGCATAAAACTCCTTAGCAATTGAACCAAACATTTGCTGTGGAGATTTACAACTAGAAAGATTATCTAACAAGTCAGCATGATATTGTTCAGCATATTTAACCCATGCAGGGCAACAAGAAGTAAACTGAGGAATATGATCATTGTTCTGGAAACGTTGTAAAAACTCACGAGTTTCTTCCATAACTGTTAAGTCAGCTGTAAAGCTAGTATCAAAGATTTTGCCGAAACCTAAACGACGTAATGCAGCTGCCAATTTACCAAGTTCAATGTCACCTGGCTTACCGCCAAACTCTTCACCAATCGCTACCCGTACAGCAGGAGCAATCTGAACAATAACAGTTTTTGTATCATCTTGCAGTGCAGACCAGACATCTTCTCTTTCAGATTTTACCACCAACGCACCTGTTGGACAGATCGATGCACATTGACCACAGTTTACACAGTCAACCTCAGCCATATTTTTATTAAAAGCTGGAGTTACCACAACTTTGGAACCCCTATTTGCAAAATCTAAAACACCAATTCCCTGAACTTCCTGACACATCCGAACACAGTCACCACAGAGAATACATTTATTTGGATCACGCACTAAAGAAGGACTACTTGCATCAATTGGTAAATACTGGTCACGATGACCAAAACGAATCTCTTTAATCCCAAACTGTTCAGCCAAATCCTGAAGTTTACAACTTCCACTGCGCTCACATGTAGTACATTCTCGATCATGATTAGCCAGTAATAATTCCAAAGCCATCTTCCGAATATGCTGTAACCGCTTGGTATGAGTCTTAATTATCATTCCTGCTCGTGGCGCAGTAGAACAGGAAGCCACAATACCCTGACCTTCTACTTCTACCACACACATCCGACAAGCACCATATACACTAAGTTCTGAATGATAGCAAAAAGTGGGAAGTTGAATACCAGCCTTACGAATTACCTTCAACAAATTCTCTTCACCATTTAATTCATAACTATGATTATTAATGATAATATCATTTCTGATAATTTCACTCATTTTATCCCACCTCCACTGCATCAAATGGGCATGCCTCTACACAAGCACCACATTTTATACACTTGTCAGTATCTATTACATACGATTTCTTGATCTCGCCACTAATAGCATCAACAGGACAAATACGTGCACACTTACTACAGCCTTTACATTTTTCTGGATTAATACTATAGCCTTTCAATGCCTCACAAATACCAGCAGGACATTTTTTATCAACAACATGTGCCAGATATTCATCATAAAAATAATGCATTGTAGTTAATACTGGATTTGGAGCTGTTTTACCAAGACCACAGAGAGAACCATCTTTAACAGCATACGCGATATCTTTTAAAGAATCCAGATCTCTAATTGTACCTTCTCCATCTACAATTCTTTGTAAAATTTCTAGCATACGTTTAGTTCCTTCGCGACAAAGTACACATTTACCACAGGATTCATTCTGAGCAAACTCCATAAAGAAACGGGCTACTTCTACGATACAAGTCTCTTGATCCATTACAACCAAACCACCTGAACCGATCATCGCACCAACTTTAGTTAATGAATCGAAATCAAGAGGCATATCTAAATGCTCTTCAATCAAGCATCCACCAGAAGGACCACCAATCTGAACAGCTTTAAACTCTTTATTGTTCCGTATCCCGCCACCAATTTCATACAAAATCTCTCTTAAAGTTAGACCCATTGGAACCTCGATCAAACCAGTATTAGCTACATCACCAGTAATAGCAAAAGTTTTAGTTCCAGGACTATTCTCAGTTCCGATGGAACGGAACCACTCAGAACCTTTGAGAATAATGTTTGGAACATTAGCCAACGTTTCTACATTATTAATTGTAGTTGGACAACCCCAGAGACCTTTTTGTGCAGGAAATGGTGGCTTTGGCTTTGGCATACCTCGTTCACCTTCAATTGAAGCCATCAATGCTGTCTCTTCACCACAAACAAAAGCACCTGCACCCTCTTTAATCAATAATTTAAAACTAAAATCAGTACCCAGAATATTATCACCTAAGAGACCTGACTTTTCTGCGTCAGCAATTGCTTTTTTAAGGCGTTTTACTGCTAAAGGATACTCAGCACGTACATAGATATACCCTGTATTCGCACCAGTAGCGTAACCTGAAATCATTAAACCTTCAATTACTTTATGCGGATCCCCTTCCATGATACTACGATCCATAAATGCACCTGGATCACCTTCGTCACCATTACAGATGACATACTTTTGTTCACGATCTTCATTTAAAGCAAATTGCAATTTAAGACCAGTTGGGAAGCCACCACCCCCACGGCCACGTAAACCAGAATCTTTAATCACATCTACAACTTCCTTAGAAGTCATAGTTAAAGCTTTAGCAATTCCTTGATAACCATCATAAGCTATATATTCTAATATATCTTCAGGATCAATAACACCACAGTTTACTAAACCAACACGATTTTGGTTTTTATAAAAAGGAATCTCCTTTTCAATTGGATAAACCTCATTTGTCGAAGGATGATGATAAGCTAAACGTTCAATAATTTCACCCTTCTTAATAGTTTTCTCTACTATTTCGTCTACATCATCTATAGTAACTTTTGTATATAGAATTCCCATAGGTTCAATACGTACAAGTGGACCCATTGCACAAAATCCGTGACAACCACTAGTTTTAACTGAAACTAAATCACAACCATCATCAACTAAATCTATCTCTGTCCTTTTATCACCAGTTGTAACTTCTTTCAAAGCTGCAGCAATCTCCAAAGAGCCTCCTGCCACACAACCTGTGCCTGCACAGATTAAAACCCGAACTTTATTTTTCTTTAATGTTTCTAGAGCCAAATTTTTAGCTTCATCCAAACATTTCTTATTACAAATATTAAATTCCATTATTCAGCATCCTCCTCTTCCATAAGTTTATCAAGAATGATTTCCATTCCTTCAGGAGTCATCTGACCATAAACCTTGTCATTGATCGTCACAACTGGTGCCAGACCACATGCACCTAAACATGAAACAGTTTCAACTGTATAACGCAGATCCTCGGTTGTGTTTTTGCTATCAGTCAAACCAACTTTTTTACGAATAGCTTTATATATTGGGCTAGATCCCCGAACATGACAAGCAGTTCCATCACAAACCTTAATAATATATTTACCCTTAGGCGCCAATGAAAATTGTGTATAAAAAGTTGCTACACCATAAACAGTTGCAGGCGACAAATCCATTGCAGTTGAAACATAGGTCAAAATTTCTTCAGGAAGGTAACGATATTCTTCCTGAATCTCCTGCAATATTGCAATTAAAGAAGATTTTTTACCATTATATTTTTGAATAATCTCATTTACCTTTTCAAATTTACGTTGAGAAGCAAAAGTTACTGTTTCCATTTATTAACCCCTCCTAAAAGTATTGTACTTTAATCTCTTTCCCTTGATCTTTTAAATAGTTTTCTAAAGATTCCACTAGACGCATCTTAAAACCAAAATCAATTGGCAGATCTGGATTTTGATAAACAGGATTTATAGCTTTACCTACAACAAAATGAATTACATCAGAACTTTTCAAAATTTTTGCCAACTCAGATGCTCCATCATTTCCCCGAATCTCCTCTTTAATCCTACTCTGCTTCAAAATTTCAAGAGTTCGGGATAAAGTTAAAACCCCTTCTGTAACCAAATCCACTCCCTCAATTTCACCACATGGAGGAATTTTAGAATTTAAACTGGACAATTTAACTTTCAACTCTTTGTTCATTTCACGCGCTATAATTTTGCTGGTAGTTCCACCACAGACAACCTTTTTCCCATCACCTAATTCAAGTAATTGAGATACATAACGGTCTTTCGCAGAATCTTCTGGTGGTCCAACAACAACTATAGTTTTATTTGGATAACGAGCTTTTATAGCTAACACAGTAGTATCATCTCCTGGTCGATCAGAATATAGGTTTTTGCATACATCAGTTAACCAACGAGCAGATGAAATGGCATCCTGTTCTGGTTCAACTACTTTTTCTAAATAATGAGCAACATTTTCCCATTGCCAACCCAAATTCAAAATTCCACCGACTCCAGCATGAACCACTCCATCACTTAATGCTACCAGAAGATCTCCTTCTTTCATCTTAAAATGACATTCCCGAATTTCCTTATCAGCAATCATACGGGTTCTCATTTCTAAAGGAAATAGTTTTCTTTCACGAAGAAAAATAGTCCCCGGATTATCAAACTCAACTACGTATGCTTCTTCCTTCTCGTAATCTATCTGAACAATGGTGAAAGTAGAATAAGCTAAATTTCTAATCTTACAGATTGGGAGAGTATTACCAACAGTATCTAATACATCTTCCAACCTTGCTCCATTCTTAAGCATTGTAACAATAATTTTAGTAGTCAATGTTGCAAGAATGTTAGCTTTTACCCCACTTCCTAGCCCATCGGAAAGAACAATAATTAGCGAATTTTCAGTTCTGGCAAACTCCACTTTATCTCCACAGAGTTCTTCACCATATTTATTTAAACTAGAAACCCCTGTATCATAGATTAAATTCATTGCCATCACCTCACTTTTTTTCCATTAAGCCCATTAAATTTGTTAAAGTAACTTTGGTTTCAGCAGTTGTTTCACCCAATAATCCAGCAATCTCTTGTGCTACCCTCATCTGTTTATTGATAACATCTTGAGCTTTTTTAAAAGTCTCTTCTTTCATTTGATCTAATTCTTGTTTCTGTAATTCTTCTCTTGTTACATCATAAAATATACCAATAATTAGATCATTTTTATCTACAGAAAAAATATATTGCCGAACAATCAGTGAATCTGAATATCTAACCAAATCTGATATTAGTCGTTTCTCTTCTGCTACTTTTTTAAAATTAGTATCAGCCAAAATAGTAGAGAGCTGACATCCTTTCACCTTTTGATTAGAAATTTGAAACATTCTCTCGGCTGATGGATTAACCTCTATGATGTTCATCTCAAAGTCTACAACAAATACTCCATTTGGAGTAGAATGTATAATTAAATTGGACATTGATTCCGCTCGAGAGCGCATATATGGTAAACACATCTCCAACTCCGCTAATCCATTATAAACAGCAATAGCCTTTTCCCTACAGGAATTATAGCCACAGCATCCACAGTTTAGCTCGTCCTCTGGCGATGATTTTCCAATTTGGAGTAATATATTACGAATCTCTTCCTCAGATGGCATCAAACCCATTCCTGCTTTAGAGAAAAATTCTCTTTTTACTGACTGATTCAAAGGTTTCAACTGATAATTCTCTTTTTTCTTTGGTTGGATTTTAAGGAGTTTTTGCCTCCGTTGAATCAAATTAAGGGATGTTTGAGCTCCTACTCCATTAATACAACCACCATTGCAAGCTAACATTTCTATCATCTGTAAACCTTCCCACTCTGAAAAATCGTCCAGCATTTCAATAATCTCTTCCAGACCAGTCACCGTCAAAAATTGATCTGTAAGTAAGTCTGTGGAAAGCTCAGCAGTCTTTAAAAGGCCTCCCCCTAATGGAAAAAGTCGAGCAACTTCTGCCTGTTCTCCATCAAACATTTGATAATCAGTGCCATCAGATGTAATCTCCACATCATTTATCAATTCCACTAATTCCACAAAGGTCAAAACAGCATCAATTGATCCTCTAACCCCAACATGGGTCATCTCTTCTTTTTTAGCAATGCATGGACCAATAAAAACAACCCTTTCAAATCTCTCTTTAAGAATCTTACCATGAAGTGCCATTGGTGAAAGAATTGGCGCCAAATATTTAATCAATGCAGGATAATATTTTTCAATTAGATCAATAACTACCGGGCAGGAACTTGTGATCAAAGGTAGATTTTGAAACGTATTCAACAATTTAAGATGTTCTTGTGCTACATATTCTGCAGCCCAAGCAGTTTCTTGAATATATGCAAATCCCATTTTTTTTAAGATAGGTATAACATCTGCTTCTTCTATATCAAGTGCTACTGGATAGGACGGGGCAAGACTTACTGCAATTTTTACACCAGATTTTAACCATTGACGTACTAATTCAAGGTCAGTCTTACGTACCTGTTTTGCATTTTGAGGACATACATGAATACAATTACCATCATTTATACAGCGTTCTTCCACAATCTGAGCTCTTCCATCGGTTATTTTAATAGCCTTCACCGGACAGGAACGCACACACTTATAACAGTCTTTACAATTGGTCTTAATGATAGAAATCACACTCATTTTACTTCCCCCCTAATCTGTGGGAAAACTTTATCCTCCAATACTCCCGTTAGGGAATCCACGTCTGATAGCGTAATCGGTTCAGTATCTCCAATTTTCATTGAAATGCCACAGTTACAGTTTTCCATACAAAAATTTGCTTTCAACTCCACTTGACTTTCCAAATCGTTTGAATGAATCCATTTTTCTAATCTGTCGATAACCTGATAAGAGCCTCGCATATGACACGAACTTCCAACACAAACTGTAATAGTAAGCAATTCACTCCCCCCTATCAAATTGTCATTTTTTTGTGATTTATTTCACTTATAGCACTTAAATAAAACCCTACAACATAATGATATTCTTCTTGATGTAGGTGAAAGAGATAAAAAAATATAGAAAAAAATAAAATACTATATCAAAAATTCGCAAAATTAAAGCATAGGGAATAAATACGATTTTTTTAAGAATATTCTGTGAATAATTTCACATTAAATCAACTAAATAAACCTCACCACCATAATAATACACCATTTCTGAAAAGTCAAGTAATTTTTTCTCTCAATTAAAGCTAATACAAATTTTAATAAAATTATATTTTTTTGAAGGAATTTTTATTCTTAATGCGAAATATATTTCATGATTAGCCCAAAAAAAGTAGTCGCACAAGAGCTCACATACCGTATATAATACTGAATTGACGGTTTCACTACTATATACGGTATGTGAGTGTGACTATCCCTTATTGGTTCGCCAATTAGAGATTCTACATAACTATTACCTACAGCATCAAATAGAGCCTGAAACAATTAAACAAATTGGTCAAGAAGTCGCTCCAATTCTTTAGCAATCAAGATATAGTCGAACTTAGCAAAAAATATTATTCAGGAATCGGTTTAGAAGTGGATGATATATTAGGACGGAGTGATCTTTACGAGCGGGAAGGCAAAGACCAACATGCCTTTTGTATCCATATTAACGGTGAAGGAGATGTACGTATTCTTTGTAATATCAGAAACAATGAAAGCTGGATGGACACTACCTTACACGAACTAGGACATGGAGTATATGATAAATATTTAGACTTCGACCTCCCCTACACTCTGCGCGAACCAGCCCATATGTTTACCACAGAAGCTATAGCAATGATGTTTGGTAAACTTTCTCACAATCCTGAATGGTTAAAAGAAATTGCAAATGCAAATCCAGAACTTATAGATAATTTTAAAGAACAGATTCTCTGGACTGAACAATTAGCTATGCTAATCTTTATCCGCTGGGGGCTTGTCATGGTTTACTTTGAACGTAGCCTTTATAAAAATCCAGATCAAGATCTAAATAGCCTCTGGTGGAATTTAGTAGAAGAATTACAACTTATCAAGCACCCAGAAGGTCGAAATCAAACTGATTGGCCTGCCAAAGTCCATCTAGGTAGTTTTCCTGTATATTATCATAATTACATACTAGGTTACTTAGCAGCCTAGCAAATCGAAACTGCTATCAAAGATTCTCTTCAGATTCCTCACATCATCAATGATAAGAGAATTGGTTCTTTTCTGATTGAAAAAGTGTTTAAACCTGGAGCAAAATATTATTGGAATGATATGTTAGAAAAAGCAACGGGACATCGCTTAACCCCTGAGTTTGCTGTTCAAATTTTTAATAATTAAAACAATGTAAAAAGGATGATATAATAATCTTCTTAAGAAGATTATTATATCACCCTTTTATCTTAAACAGTTATCTACAAATTTGGTTATGACTGAGCACATTTGTGTTACAAACTTTCAATTGACGTTGAACATATTTGCTTACTTTAATCTTAATTTCAAAGACTACTTTCTCAGCCAAAGTGTTTGGATCAATCAAATCATAATCTGTCTCTGCTAAAATCAGCTTATTCTGGAATTCTAATTCGAATTTAGGATCTACACCTGGAATCTCAGCAACTGCGGTAAATGGGATTCTGACAAATTGACACCTTACATCTCCATCAGTATCACAATAAATGATCCGCTTGCAGATAATCCCTTGCTTAACAACTTTATCAGTGAAAGCATGATCAGTAGTGTCGACTAATTCAAAATCTATTTCAATGATTTCCCTAGCAGGACGCTCAAGCGCATCTACAGTATCAGATACTACCTGAACTGTTTCTTCTCCAATAACTTTTAATAGCTTAAATTTTTCGCAACTAAACAAAGGCTGTATCTTTTTTGTGTGTTTAAAATTTTTATCTTTTTTATAACTCATATTTTTTTAGCTCCTCTTTAATTTTTTTAAAAAATCAGATTTGAATTATATGGCCTTTCTCTATTAAGGCCTAGTATAAAATATGAGTCATAAGTATAAAATGTTACCCAATTTTATTCATTACTAAAATTCAGGAATTGGAGGTATTTGTAATTTATGCAAACTACGTGCATGTAAACGATCTACTATCTCTTTAACTCCTGGCTCTGCTTCTCCAGTTAGTATATAGTGATCTAATTCCTCATAGGTTACTCCCATCTCTTTCTCATCGGTCTGATTATCCCATAGACCTGCAGAAGGTGCCTTAGTTATAATTTTTTCAGGTATATCTAGATGACGAGCTAGTTCTCTGACCTGCATTTTGACAAGATTACCCAATGGTGTGATATCTATTCCACCATCACCATATTTGGTGAAATACCCTATTTTCAATTCACTTCGATTGTCTGTACCCACTACTAAAGAATTATGTAAACTTGCAAAATAATAAAGGGTAGTCATCCGTAAACGAGGCTTAATATTAGCTATAGTTAAACTATCTTGAGGCAATTGATCTATATTTCCAAAGGTTTCTTTTAAAGCATCAAAGGGTTTTTCCAGATTTACCACCTGGAAAGGAATATCATAAGCTTCTGCTAGCAATTTGGCATCTTCAGCATCCTGTGGATTGCTATAACAAGGCATAATAATTCCCAACATATTTTCAGGAAAAGCTTTCTTACAAAGAACAGCAGTTACAGCTGAATCTATACCACCACTCAATCCCACTATAGTTCCTTTTGCATTTGCATTTAAAACTTGATTTCTAATCCACTCTACCAACTTTTCCGTAAGTTTCTGATAATCTTTCAACTCCAAAATCCTCCTATCCTTCAAATTTACTCTCATTGTAGCATTCTTCTTTTGTATATGCAAGAAAAAAGACAACCCATCACTAAGGGTTATCTTTAACAACATTTTCGTATGGGAATAAATCCATCTTCTTCTGTAAGTAAAGACCAGATTGTTTTATCAGACACGAGCTTGTTTTGCCAAAATACTAGCAGCCGTTTTTGCAATGGTAGCTTCATAATCTCCCATTGTTTTATCACAAGAAGAGAGCAGTACAGCACCGAAAACATCTCCATGTCGAATAATTGGACTGATAATTGCTGATTTTATAGAACAATTCTGATGTTCACAACCTTTACAGATTTCCTCAGATTTAGCTTCTTTAATCACAAGCATTTTTCGCTGTTCTAATGCATCGAGAGGGCCTTTGCCCAACCTATAATTGAGATTGTCAGTAGAAGAAGCTATTACCCTTTCAGTATCAACAATCATAGCATCACACTCTGTAGTTTGAGAAAGTGTTTTTACATAGTCATCAAGTTGTTCAATCTCTGCTAATGGAGAATACTTTTTCAAAATAACTTTTCCCTTACGATCAACGAAAATTTCTAGATTTGTTCCTTCGGCAATATTCAAATTTTTTCTAAGTTCCTTTGGGATTACAACTCGACCTAAATTGTCTATCTTTCTAACAATTCCAGTTGCTTTCATAGTTTCGCCTCCTTATTCATATTTTACTCTCTTTTTTTCATTTCTATACCTTTACCTCTAAAGGAAAGATTTGCTCCTTTATGTTGACTCCATATGGCGAATAAGATATAATTTAGTTAACGAGTTAATATTTATGGACAGATTTTCTTTTATGTAAAATCTGTCCAAAATCTTATTAAAGGAGTGATTATAAGTAAATGAAAATTCGCAAACTTGTTCCAATCCTCTTCCTTATTGTATTGTTTTTGACTGGCTGTAATTTAATACCAAACCTTAAAGATTTTGATGAAGTAACTCCTCCAACTTGGGATGTTGCTGTACAAATCCCTTTAATCAAAGCCTGGGGAAATTTAGGCGATGCAGTGGCTGACGCAGATCTACCTGATGGACTTATAGTAAATGAAGATACCAATATATATACTTTTACATTCTCAACAGGAGATGACCCTGATCTTGATTTAAAAGTACCACTTCCAGAATTAACAGTAGATAGTAGTGCTCTATCGTTTGATGCATTTAATTGGAGTCAAGGTGCTATCAGCATTAATGCTGGAATTGCCGATATTAATTTGAATAATAGTATCAATGATGATCAGGATAATCTAATGCCTCCCACAGATATAACTTTTGATTATTTCACAAAACAGGGAATATATATTCAAGCTCCTTTTGAAAGAGCAAAATTATCTAATGCCCCTACTAATAAAGTGGACTTTTCATTAGATACAGATGAGCCATTTGATAAAATTATTATTACCCTAAAAGATAAAGAGGGTAACCAAGTAGGTACTAATACCATTGAATTTGTAAATTTAGGAGATCCTGATAAAGTTAGTATGGATCATCAACATTTAACTGGATCCATCTTACTAGCTGAATCTGACATTCCAAAAGAGATGAACTTTGAAGTTATCTTAACAGCTCACAGTACTCAAGCTAATATCGATCTTACTTTACACATTAGTGATCAGTTAGAAATTGTTGAGGTTGAAGGATTTAATTTTGATGATCTAGATTTTTCAGAAATTAATTTTTCTTCTATCAAACCTTTAGGAGCTTTGATAGGAATTAATGAAGTTACAATAGAATCTGGAAAAATTTATCTTAACGAAAATACTGTCATGGCTGATAAAAGTACCGATAACAATAAATTGCCATTCCGAATCCAGGAATTTTACTTGGGTAACATAAAACTAATGAAAAATGACGAAAATAGGCGATATATTGATCTTAGTGGAGTAACTCTCTCTCCAGAATCTGAAATTACTGTTGATATTCAATTTGAAGATACTTTCATTTATGATGTCTGGGATGATGTCAACAACGAAATAAAACCATATGAGTATAATCTAGGTTTTTCAATGACTGATATTAAAGCAAAATCTATTTCAGGTGATATCTCTGATCTCATACCTGATCCATATCCAGATACGCCAGATTGGGACTTCCAATTGGAAGAGATAGGTACTGGAATTGTTGAAATACCTATACCAGAAGAATATCAAGATGTTTCTATAGGTTTGAAAGACATCTTCTTAAACTTGAACATTGATAATCAGACAAGTTTTGTAGGGAACCTTACTATGTCTTTAAAAACATTTGAAGACGCAGAAGGTCTAGTACCGCTAAAAGATGAAAATGACGAAAATATGGAAGCTAATTTTTCACTAAATCTTGAAGCAAGAAATGAATTGGATTTCAGCCTTGGAGAAGAAGAAGATTATCAAAAATTCATCGATATCATCAATTCCAAACCAGCATATGTTTCCTTCGGGATTTCAGGTGGACTTAGTTTAAGTAAAGATTTCTATATTACATCAGATGATTATATTCTTCCAAGTGGTTCTGTCGAACTTCCATTAGCCTTAACAATTCCATCAGATGGTTTAGAAATCTCCGATGTGATTAGCGAAGAGATTACTTTAGAAGTAGATCAACGTGATCTAATCGATCAAGTCTCTGAATTTATTGAAGAAGTAAGTCTACACATCAAATATACTAATGACACTTCTTTTGGATTAGGTGCACGCTTTACATTCTCCACACCTGAAGGAACCCTTATTCCAATTGAAACAATTCTTCACCCATCTCGTGAAGATGAAGTAGTCTTTAAGATAGATACAGCATTAACTGATGTTTTAGCCAACGAAACAGGTTTTGAAGTAACTGTTGATATTATTATCCCAAATGAAAGTGATACAGATCATGTTGTTAATTTACAACCTACTGATTCAATTAAATGTACAATATGGATAGATGGAAAAATAAATGTTCATGTACCAGAAAATCTTTAAAGGAGGGGCTTGAATGAAAAAAATATCAATTTTACTTAGTTTGTTATTGGTAGTCACTATCTTTTCTGGGAGCGTTCAAGCTTCGGCTGATGTAAAAGCTATGGGGAACGCTCCAGGCGCTGCTGCTACAGGAGATAATGGCATTGATTGGAATCCGGCAGCAATCAATGTAGATAACGGCATGTTCTCTTTAGATCTACTTATTCTAGATACCACTCTATGGACAAACTCTTTAGGAGTTTATGATATCTTAGAATACGGTGGACTTGTTGAAGGCTCTGACTCAAATTGGAATGAAGAAGAGATCAACTATCTTTTGGATGCCATTCCATCCTCTGGATTTAGTATAAATGCAGATCATACAACTCGAGCCAAAATAATAATTGGCCCAGTAGGAATTTCAACAGGTGTTACTGGTCATGTAAGAGGCAGATTAGATAAGGATCTATTTAATCTACTCCTTAAGGGAAACATGGATTATGTTAATTTAAATGGTGAAGAAGAAACAGAACCATCCAATCTCTTAGACCTTACTGATACCGAAGCCTATGTTATGGCAACTGCAGATGCAGGTTTATCTTTCAGCTTACCATTGCATAAGTATTTTAACGTTACTGATTACTTTGATGAACTTTATGCAGGAAGTACATTACACGTAGTTGCTGGAGGATATGCCAAGACGTTTCTTACAGATGATACTAAGTTTTATCTTGGATATGGTGAAGCCGATGGAAATGTGCAGATCATAGATATCCGTTTTGCAGATAATAAACTTATTAAAGAAAAAATGGCTGAACTTGAAGACGGTGAGATGTATCCATTAATCAAGGCGATTTATACATCTGACTCATCTCATCTAGGCCTTGGTTCTGCTGTAGATTTTGGCCTACTTGCACGAAAAGATAATTGGACTTTCGGAATCAGCGCCATGAATATTGGTTCCATCAAATTTAATGAGTATAATACTATTGAATATGGTCTAGTTAAAGATGATAATCCTGATAACCCTATAGGCGGAAACCTTACTTCTGAACCTGTTTATGGAACAGGAACCGAAGAAATTGTAGAGAAACTACCATCTAAAATTAATATCGGCGCATCATATAAATTAGATCGGTGGCTTTTACTTGGTGTTCAAGCATCCAGAACCAATGTTGCGAAAGGTTTGAGTTATTCTGAAATAGGAGCAGGATTAGAGTTTAATCCAATTTGGGTTCTTCCAATGCGTGTTGGAATTATCCACTCTTTCGCTAAGAATAGCAACACCCTTACAGGGGGATTTGGACTACATTTTGGACCATTTAAAACAGACATAACTGGAGCTGTAGATACAAAGAGTGTTTCTATCGGATTAAATACATCTCTAGAATTTTAGAAAAAAACAAGCCTGGAAAATTTCCAGGCTTGTTTCATTTTTATCTATTCTCCATAAGGATCAACATAATTAATATAAAACTTATACTGTTCATAGTAAACTTCGGCACGACTTCGATCAATAGCTACAAAAAGTTTATAAAGTTGAAGACTAGTTTGTACCACTTCTGGGTATGCTTCTATTTCCAGAAAACCAAAAAGAGCTGTCTGTAAAAAAGAATGAGCATTACTAATATCACCTTTTTTCATGTATAATAAACCAAGGATAAATATTGAATTAGAAATCTCATGAAAATCCTTAAACTTAACAAGAATTTTCTGAGCATTAGTAATTAATTCAAGTGCTTCATCGAAGTTACCCAATTCTATCTTAGTTTTAGCAATCTCACAACAAGTTTGTGCCTGAGATAAAGGGTCATTTACTAATGACAAAGCATTATCAAATAACTCCAAAGCCTTACCATACTTCCCAAGAGCATGATAAATCATTCCCATATTTCTTAAAATTCCCTGTTTACGTTTTTTATAATTCTCATCGGTTAAAACCAATGCTTTTGTCAAGTACTCTAAAGCTTTATCTAAACATTCTCTCTCTGTAAACCTATGTAGATACCAATAAAGAACACCCAAGTTATTATAAGCTTTAGTCTTTGCTTCTTTCGAATCAAAAGCTGCTACTTTTTTATATAATTCAATAGCTTTACTATAATACCCTAATTGTCCCATCGAAACTCCTTTACGAATCAATACAGAAATATATTCTGAATCAATTAGCTCATCTTTGTAATGAGCAATTGTCTCATCATAATACTTTATCGCTGTTTTATAATCATGGAGTAAATAATAACAATCAGCAATTTTTTGTTTAATTTGGCCTGTTGTTATAAGGCCAGTATATTTAGTTAAAGGGAGAGCTTGAAAATATTCTTCGATAGCATCACGGTAATTTCTCGCTGCTCTATATTGCTCTGCTAAATCTAAATGATGATTAAATGCTTGTACAATATCATTCCGGGTAAACTCTACTACCACTTCTCCACCCCCCCAGTTAGTCTTTTCTTAATTATACCTCAAAAGATTACTAAAATCAAGAAAATTTGTAACTCTCAAGTATGACACAAAAAGGTATAATATTTGGGGGATTTTGAACGTAAAAAATAAAAAATCAGAAAAAAAATACACCTAAAGGTGTAAAATATACTACATTAGTTTTTCCTTAAAGGAAATTAGTCTTCCCAATAAGGTCCAAGATTAAGCAAACTGCCTGTGTCACCTGTAATAGTTATCCCAGGTTCACTAGAAGTATCTGCCTTAACCCCAGTTGTAAATACAAAACTACTCGACAACGACACCAACAATACTACTAATAAAATTACCCCTAATTTTTTCACTCCTCAATCCCCCCTCTAGGATTATATATAAATTATAACACAAAACCAGAAAAATTTCAAGAATTATTTGTAATTATGGGAGAAAAATTCTTTATAAGAATTTTTTGATTGCATAATAAAGTTTTTTTCATTCCTTTCTTTATAAGGAAACATTTCTACTAAAATTTTTTTAAAAAAATACCGTTCCTTTCGGAACGGTATTTTCTAATAATACAATTTAAATTAGAGACCCATCTCTTTTAACTCTTCACGAGTAGATGGAACTTTTACTTCGCCAGCAATAATTCTTAATTTATAACCTTCTACGATATCAATAGTATCTTTATCAAAGAACTTCTTAGCTTGCTCACTGTAACCTACGCCACCTTCAGCAAGACCTAAATTTTTGTGACCAGATTCCCACTGACCATTGATTAAAGCTTTACTTACACTATAAACACCTTGATCAACCAATTTTAACATACTGGTTAACACACTCTCAGGAGCTAAATGGAATTGTGGACTGTCAACACCAATCGCATAAAGACCTTTTTCTTCAGCAGCTTTAATAACACCAATACCACAAGCACCAGATGCATGGAAGATTACGTCAGCACCTTGAGCAAATTGAGTCAAAGCATTTTCTTTACCTTTATTTGGATCATCAAAAGCACCAGTATAACTAATAAATACTTCAGCATTTGGATTTACTGCTTTAACACCTGCAACAAAACCAACTTCAAATCTATTGATCAAAGCAAAATCCATACCACCGATGAAACCAATTTTGTTAGTTTCAGTTTTTAATCCAGCTAAAACACCTACTAAGAAAGAACCCTCTTGCTCTTTAAAAGTTACAGATGCAACATTGTCAGCATCTACAACAGAGTCAATCAGACCAAAATTAGTATCTGGATATAAGTCAGAAACTTCAGTTAAAGCATCTTGCATTAAGAAACCAATTGCCCAAACTAAGTCATAGCCTTGCTCAGCTAAACTACTTAAGTTTACAACATAGTCAGTCATCATAGCTGATTCAACAACAGTAATCTTAGCTCCAAACTCTTCTTCTAACATTTTCAACCCACGATAAGCAGCATCATTAAATGATTGATCTCCTAATCCACCAACATCAGTAACCATACCAATTTTCAACTCTTTTGCACTTACCATTACAGAAAGACTTACAACACAAATTACAACCAACATAAGTACTGCAAATTTCTTCATAATTTACCCTCCTCATTCGACTTGTTGTACATACCTTTATTCTACACCTCTTTCACAATACCTTCAATGAATGGTGGTTAAATTAAATATTAATATAATAAAGTTTTACTATTCATAATTTTCTATTTTTAGTTACAAACCACCTTATAAAAAAATCATACTTTTGGACAGTATGGCAACAATAACTTTAGTAAAAAGGTAAAGGGGGAAATTTTAGTGAACTCTGACCGATTTGACGTTATTGTTGTTGGGCAGGGCCAGCTGGCGCATCTACCGCACTAACAATCGTTAAAAATAACATCTCCATTCTTCTACTAGAGAGAGGCCATAAACCAGGAAGTAAAAATATGTATGGAGGATGCATCTACTCCTTACCGACCTCTGAAATTGTTCCTGCTTTCTGGGAACAAGCCCCTCTTGAACGAAAAATTGTAACAGAAGAACTCTGGTTTCTAGATCATGATTCTGCAGTAAAAGCAGGCGCCACACTCCGTACAGAAGCACTTGCCGTCGATCTCATATGGGATAAAATCGGTCTTCGAACACGAAAAGTGGATAGTGTAAAATTAGATACTGAAGAAGAAATTCATTCAGATGTAGTTATATTGGCAGAAGGTGTACTTGCATTTTTGGCACAAAAAGCTGGTTTAAGAAAACCACTGATTGCACATAATTTTACTCATTATGTAAAAGGTGTTTATGCATTACCCAGAGAAAAGATTGAATCCCGGTTCAATCTCGAAAATGACGAAGGAGCAGAGTTAGTTGACTATAAATCACATATATCTATTCGAAAAGATCAAGTATGTAAAGAAAAATGTGAAAATAAACCATGTACTTACATTTGCCCATCTCGTGTTTTTTATTGGGAAGATGAAAGTATTAAGCTTCTCTATAAAAGATGTGTAGAATGTGGTGCATGCATCTGGGGATGCCCTTATGAGAATATTGAATGGCATTACCCCCGTGGAGGGTATGGGGAATTCAGTATAATTACTAATTTACACAACTTTCACAGTTCGGTGCAAGGTCGCGTTTAATGGCATTTGAACTGCGAAAGTTGAGTAATTTAAACTTCCGCTAAAACTCTAGATATCTCCTCTGCATCCTTAATAGGTGGATAACATGTCTTCCCTTTACAAATATAAGCTTGGTGTTCTTCAGGATTATAACCTAATTTTTCAATTCTCTTCTCATCCTGAATTGGATCAAGCTCTTCCACAACTTTATGAGGTGAATAAACTTTTAAACTCTCTTGATAAAGCTTTTTGATCTCACCATCATCAGGATCACCTACAATGGTAATATGAGTATAGCCATGAATAAAGCCAGACAGAGCACGTCCGAAAGTTGCTGCAAATAAACCATATCTAGAGTATAAATTTGCACACATCCCTAATGTCCTCTTAACTACTTCACCATACCGAGTATTTTCAGTGATCACTTCCAAACGAAAATATACTTCTGCCATACAGCTGTTAATGGTCAGGGGTTTTTCTTCTAAAGATGTCCTCTTCAAAGCTTCGGAAGTGGGTAAATCTACATAAAACCCACCATCTTTCTCATCATAAAACCTCTCAAGGATTAAATCTGCCAGCCTACAAGCTTTGTCTAAGTATCGCTTTTGATGAGTTATTTCATAAGCATCTAAGAGAGCATTAATCATTGCCAGTTGATCTTCTAAAAGGCCTGTATTATGAGCAGTACCATCATGATAATAATGATACATACCTTCCGCTGGATTAAAACAATTTTCCATTAAAAAATCAATTCCCTTTAACGCTATATCTCTACAATCTATGGCATCCAAAACCGCAAAGGCTTTTAAAAATGCTGAGATGGCCATACCATTCCAACTAGTGTAAATGGTCTGATCAATAAAAGGAGCTTTAACCTTCTCTCTTTCTCCTCTAGTCATCTCATAATACTCCTCATCAGCATCCTGACTTCCATAGAATAATCCTCGTTCCTCATCGATAAGCCATTCTTTTAAATACATGATAACATCCAAAACTGTATCTTTATAACCATTTTCATTAAAAATCTGAAATGCTTTCAAATAAACACTTAAGAGTTTCACATTATCCTCCAACATTTTTTCAAAATGAGGAATGCTCCAATCTCTTGTCGTAGAATAACGGAAAAAACCACCCATCTCCCGATCAAACATTCCCCCTCCTGCAATATTAGCAAGAGTAGTATGAAGAACTGTAGCTATGGATTCATCTTTGGTACGATGATATTCATCTAAGAGAAAGTCCAACGCTTCTATATGAGGAAATTTAGGTTCTTGACCAAAACCGCCATACTCCTCATCATATTCTGCTAAAATCATAGTTCTTACTTCCTGAATCATCTCATCTTTAAGATCCCGTTCTTCAATCCGATTCACTTGATTTCGTTGTCTCTCATAAAGCTCAGTAAGTTTCTCCTTAACCTCTTCTGTATTCTCATGATACATCTTATCAACATCACGTAAGAATTGATTCAATGGTTCTGTAGGAATATATGTCCCTCCCTGTAATAGCTCACCTTCTGGAGTTAAAATAGCAGTAGTAGGCCAACCGCCCATATTATAGCGACGATTTACATCTGGTTGACGATCATTATCAACACGTACAGGAATAAAACGCTCATTGATTAATTTAATATTTTCTTCATCAGAATAGGCTTCTTCATCCATGACATGACACCAATGACACCAGACCGCACCTATACTCAATAATATCAACTTATCTTCAGATTGAGCTTCTTGAAATGCTTTTTCTCCCCATTCGCGCCAATTGATAAGATGTGCAAGATTAGTCCTGGGAGAGAAATGAAATGTACTCATTTAATATCACCCTTTCTTCAAAAAATCTCTAAGCTAAATTTACCATCTTTCCTTCATCATTATTAGCTCTCAACACCAATCCTCCTAATATCTACTTCAACCTCTACATCTACAACAGCCTTCGGAAATTCTTCTTCCCAAGTATGAGATTTCCAATATGTGGGGTGATAAGCTCGAAAATATTCTCCAAAGCCAAAAACATCAGATTTAAAATCAGTCTGAACCTTTCCGATTAATTTGTTAAGTTCATTTTTTATCCGTTCTGCTATAATTTTTTCTGCTATCTCAATATTATGATCATTAATAACAGGAGCATTTGATGTATATTCTGATATATCCCCTTCTAACTCAACTTGTAGATAAATATACGGTTTTCCGTTTCTTACCTCAGACTTGATCTTTCTAGATCCACGACGATATGCAAAAGTAATTGATTGCTCATCAGGTGCCTTTATGGCTTCACCAACAGTTATCCTTCCAGAAAAAACATCACCCCTAATCATTTTAAAGACCTGAACCTCTACATCTTGAATTGTTCCAACCATTTTATCTTCTTTAAAAATCGCTATAGCATACGCATTCACCAATGCTTTATCTTTCGACAGACGCAAATAGCTAGCGATAGGCTCCTTTCCTTCCAAACTCAAGCTTTCAAAAAAATCACGAAAAGTAACACTTGCAGCTCTTGCCATCTTATGATTGGTTTTGATCAAATCAACTACATACCCAACCGGAAGTGGATTACTGCAATTTTTGAGATCCCAAAGCTCTGAAGCCTTTCCTTTGAATACGGCAATCAATACCTCTCTACTCAAGTTAGGATTTCTCCCCAAAGAATCCAAATGTTTTTGGATTCCTTTCTTGGCAAACTCTTCGCTTATCACCAAAAGTCGCATATGCCCTAATTCAATGTCTCGTTCAATATAAACCTGGCTATTCATTCTAGCCTCTTCTACCGAATGTCCAGTTGATGAAACAGTAGTAAATGGTTCTTCTGCCCCTTCAACTGTAGTAGGTGAACCTAAAGTTAATGTCATCAGATGAGGGTTATCTTTAGCTATATCCCAGCCCATTCCCCAGACCAAAAATTCGTCTTCTAATTCTGTTGAGTCCCAACATCCAGATAGGAATATAAGTATTATTGTTAAAATAAGCCCAATTTTACTTAATCTCATCCCGCCTGCCTCCTTCTGCGAAAAAGTGCTATCCCAAAAACAATTAATACAGTTGACCAGATCAATAAATTCCCATAGATCACTACCCAGCGATAGAAATAATTTTCTACTTCAGCTACATTTTGAGGAATCTTGGTCAAATAGTATACAGGAAAAGCAAGAAATAAACCTATATTTTTATATCCTTTAATTTTTAGCAACTGTTCAATTGAAAGAGTAGCCATAAAATACGCTAGTACAATAGAACTGAAAATAATAAAGAGCCAGAAATAAAAAAGAAAAAACTCCACTCGCTCTATCACAGGAAAAACAATCAGTTTAAAATATTCCAACATTGGAGCCAGAAAAAACTGTAGTTCTAAATGTCCAAAAACAGCAATATTGCTAAAAACAATAAAAGTTTTAAGGAGCAAAACAATTATTACTGCAAAATTTGATATTTTAACAATTTCCTTATGAGATGCATCTTCCCTTACATATGGATATAAAAGTAATAAACTCTCAAAACCAATATATGCAGCAAATCCAGTTACTACTGTTTTCACTATCGGAACTAGACCCCCTCCACCCACAGGCAAAATATTGAGGATACTCCCATGGATAAAAAACGGTACAAAAAAAATGGGTAAAATAAAAGTAAAGAGCCATAAAATAAGCTGATGAAAACGTCCCATTACTTTTATTCCATTTCGAGTCAAATAATATAAAAGACTCAAAATAGAAAGCATAATTATTTCAATTGGCGTTTTTGGTAAGAGCCAAGTAGAACTCAAATCAGCAAGAAAACGAATCGTTTCAGTGGCAAAAACCAGATAATAGCTAAATATAATTAGCCCTGGTATTTTACCCAAATACTTTCCTAATACATGTTCACTGATTTCAATAAAATTTTTTTGAGGAAAACGTTTCATTAAAGATAAAATGATATTTATACCTACTAAAGAGATCAACCCTGCTAAAAAAATAGATATCCACCCATCCTGAAAGGCTGTTTTAGTAAGTGGTCTTGCTATACTAACTAAGCCATTTCCCATCACACCAGCGACTAAGATCGCAAATAACTGTTTGGTTGAAATAACCTGCCTACTTTTTCCTCTATTCATCGTCTCGATCCCCCTTCTCACCTAACATTCGATCCACATCCTCTGATTCAGGGGTAGATGCTCGAGTCTTCATCAACCACAAGGGGAATCTAAAGATAGTATCTTTAAGATCATTAAATCTAAAAGGTGCTATTCCAGCAAGATATGGCTCTCCAAAAGATTCTAAAGAACATAGATGGATCAAAAGAAACCCCCAGACCAGAGCAATCCCAAAAGCTCCAAAGGTTCCAGCAGCAAAAATCATCGGAAACCGAATAAAGCGTAAAGAATATGATGTACTAAATTGTGGTACTATGTATGAAGAAACTGCAGAAATAGCTATGATAATAATCAAAATAGGACTAGCCAACTTTGCCTCCACTGCCGCTTGACCGATAACCAGTGCTCCAACAATACCAATAACTTGACCAATACTACCTGGGAGTCGAATACTGGCCTCTCGAACCAACTCTATAACCAATTCCATAAAGAGAGCCTCCATAAGAGTTGGAAAAGGCACACCCATCCTTGACTCTGCAACAGATAAAACAATTTCACTTGGAATAAGATATGAATGAAAAGCAACCAAAGCTACATAAAGAGAAGTTAATGTTGTCGCTATAACAAAACTGAACAGCCTAACAATCCGTACTGCACTTCCAAACATAGCTCTTTCATAATAATCTTCTGGGGTTTGATAAAACTGAGCGATAGTTCCAGGTACTATAGAAACCATAGGAGTTCCATCTACAACAATCGCTACTCTTCCCTCCAATAAGTTTCCAGCTACCCGATCAGGTCGTTCAGTAATTACAACCTGGGGAAATGGTGAGTAAGGATTATCTTCGATAAATTCTTCAATATAACCACTCTCAAATACCCCATCAAGGTTGACTGTCTTTAACCTCTTCTCTACCTCTTGAACCAGTTCATCTTTTGCTATACCCTGGATATACATAATAGCTACATCTGTATTGGTCTTTTTGCCTAATTGAACCATTTTTAATTTTAAATTGGGATCTTTAATCTTCCGTCTAATCAAAGTGGTATTAAACCGAAGAGTCTCGACAAATCCCTCACGAGGACCTCGAATTACACTCTCAGTATCTGGTTCCTGAATCCCTCTTGCCTGCCACCCACGACCATTGATAATAAGAGCATGATCACAACCTTCCATCAAAAAAATAACTTCTCCTGAAAGAATTCCGTTAATCAATTTGTATAAATCCTGCTCTTCCTTCACTTCCCCAACAAAGAGATCAACATTTTTGAGACGATTCATTCTATGAATCGGCGAAAGTTCGTTAGGATAATCTTTTTTCTCTATCTTCATCATGGATTGAAGAATATGATTATGTAAAGTCATTCTATCTACCATTCCATCAAGATATATAAGCGTTGACTTTACAAGTTTGTCCATCTGTAATTCTATCTCACGAAAAACTATATCTGAACATTCTTCAAAAACCTTTTTTACTCTGTCAAGATTATCTTCATAATCCTTAGTTAGACAACTCTCTCCTTCTACAATATATGTATCAGCAATTAATCCTTTATCAGGCTGAAATTTTTCTTTAGTTCGTTTCAAAAAATTTTTAAACATTTACTCACCCCCTACTATTCATTTTTCCCGTCTTTAACTCGTATATAACCAGAAAAGATTGCCTGAAGTTTAGCAGGATCAGAAGTCAACGAAAGATAAATATGGATACTAAAAGACTTTTTACAGAATTTTTAAGTATAAGCCCAGTAGTAGCCTGAAAAATCCAGGCAAACAACCAAAAAGAATAGATTAATCTTTGTCCAACATTTTCTAAATGACAGATTCACTTCACTGGATTCTATTCCATCTAACATATGTTTTTTGAACCTACCTGAAATCATATTTGCAGTAAAATGAACACCTGTTCCTACCAAAGCAGCTCCGATTAAAGCATTACCTATTGTCCGCGTATTAGCGGCTATACCAGGCATTATTATATCAGGCAGATGTTCAAAAAATGATGACATTTTATCTGGGAATTCTGGAGAAACACAGCCTATACAGGGCGTATTAGCTTCTATAAACCAATTTGCATGGTCCACCAATCCATTTGCGTGTAGGACAATCAGCATACGTCACAGGGCCTTTACAACCAATCATAAAAGCACATCCTGCATCTCCTGATTTTTTTGCAAATTTAGCATTCTCAAAATCAGTTCTTCTCGGACAATGATCATGAATCGTACTCCCAAAAAATAAAACTGGTCGCCCATAGGCATCAAGATCAGGTACTCCATAAAGCAAAAGGTGTGAAAGAGTTCCCACAATCCAATCAGGATGTACAGGACATCCAGGTACATTGATTACCTGTTCTTTAATCACTTTATGTACAGGCTTTGACCCAGTTGGATTAGGATTTGCAGCAAAAGGGCCACCAAAGGAAGCGCAACTTCCAGCAGCCACGATATATTTTGCACCATCTGCCAATCCTCGCACCACGATTGGATCGCCATTAACTCTTAGCATAACGTCCACCAGCGCCCGTAGGGATGGTTCCCTCTGATCAGTATATATTCTCCCTTCTCCTTCTCTTTAATCTCTTCTAAGTGTTGAAAAGCTAATTCTCCCTCAGCCACCATCATAGTATTACTATAATGAAGTTCAATTGTCTTAAAGAGAACTTGTTGCAAATCAGGATGAAGAGTATTTAAAAAAGAAAAGTAATCTCCCGCACAAGTTGTACACTCAAGCCAGATTACTGAAGGCCTTTTAAGTTCATTTTCAAATAATGCTTCTGCCAATTCAGGGATCACCAATTTAGATAAACTCATACTAGCCATTCCTGTTAGACAGAGTTTAATGAATTCTCGACGTGTTAACATATCAAAACCTCATTTTCTCAATTGGTAGGATAAATTATGTATTCCTATGGATATTTATTACCTTATATAGTTGGCTTTATTCGGAAAAGTTTTGCTATAATAATTAAAAAGACCACCCCGAAGGGGTGGCTGTACAAATCTAACTTTTTAATCCAACTTTTCTCAGTATAAACCATATAAAAGGCAAAACGTTTTTGGACAATATCTTCCATTATAAAGAAAACAATCCCTTTTCAAACACAGATAACCTCTATCCTTAACAAAATAAAATCCTGCTTTTACCTCTACTACTCAGGATAGGATTTGTTATGTTGCAGAAATTTTAACAATTCATGCAGAATATGAATTAACATATAAAATAGAAAATACTTCGATACTCTTGGTTACTTTAATTTCTCACAAAAAAGGTACACTTTAGTTTTTAAAATAATATGAGGAGGTTAATTTTTAATTGTTTGTAAGGAGACATGCGCACGGTTCTGAAAAAGGATCTAATTTTAAATAATATTGGAGGAAAAACAAATGGAGAAATTTATAGCTGTTTGTGTTATAGTTGTATTAATTTTAGTAGGAGCACCATCTAGTAATTCTAATTGTATTATAAAAGATGTTCACATACTAGAAAATTTTTTAACAAAGGAAAACTACGAAAAAGCTCCATTAATTAAAGTATCAAATGAACCATTTGCAAAAAGAATTAAAAAGTTTGAAATTAAAACTTATGCAGTAATTGGAATTGAAAACATTGGTGAAACTGGTTATTACAAAGCCAAACTTTTTAGGAAATCAGATCAATATTTAGTGAACAAATCAAAACAAAAATACATAAAAAAAGGCGAAATGAAATTTACTTCTTTAAGTTTTCCTAAAACTGATGAATACATAATAAAAATCTATTCTTTACAAAAAGGGAAATGGGTTCTAACTAATGAGAAAACAATGGTTTTAGAAAAAAAAGAAAATCAGAAATAAAAAAAGAGGCAATTTCTCGTGAAAGGTACACGAAACGTATAAGAACCAATTTAATAAAAAAAACCACCCCGAAGGGTGGGAATTACTAAATCGAGAAGTTATAACCACAATCCAAAAACTCATAAGATGTACCAAGAAAGTTAGTTGGAACTGCTATACCACCACAACGAGGACAAGTTCTTTCTTCTACCATTCAAAACACCCTTTTTTATATTTCTAACATTTGTTATTCTATATAAATATGTGTATTTCTTTTTTTAGAGAAAATAAAAAAGGAAAATAACATTAACGTTATCAGTGCTAACTTCTTTTATTCTACCTCTATAACTTTCCATGCATCAGCTTGATAACGAATTTCTTTTATTTTTGTCATTAATTCAAATCAACTTGTATCCATTAATTCTCTTTTTCTCGAACTTGCCAGCCTTCATTATTTTCATCACAAATATTATCAAAAGCACGATAAGCAAGGTAAGTATTAAACCTAAAGCTGTAAATGCACTAGCAAGAAAGCTATCTGTAGCACCTACCGATGCTCAAAATTCATTCATCTCAATTTGCGATATTATTATATAGTTTTCCCCATAATTATTATCTTCATTTCGATTTGATACTATCTGCTCCATCAGCTTAATACTCTTCTTCCCGTGAAACTCCGTATAATCAGCGCCGCAAGTCTGCTCGACACTTTAACTGTTCCTTGCAGTTCCACTGCTCTTTTCAGTTGGAACCTCTCTTTTGAGATTTTCTGTTTTCTTTGCTTACCCATCGAGTCTGACACCTCCGTTTCTTGTTGAACGTTCAGTCCTTCTCAGATATTTACGTCTATATCTGATACTATGACCTCTCCTAAAACCTCTCCTGCACTCTGCCCCGCCCAGTCTATACCTCACGATGGACACCTTTGCTGTTCAGCTAACTGTTGGTGTTGCCAACCCCCGTTCCAAACTTTCACCGTATAGCTGTCATTCCTGTCGGGCACACATATAAAAAAACCACCCCAAAGGGTGGCTTTTCCTATTCAATTATGGACAATGCGCTGGAACTTGATCTGGTGGTATACATCCCGAATAACCACAATGTGGCCCGCCATACTTAGGGCAAGTCATAGGAATTGGTATTATCATTCAAAGACCTCCTTTTTGAAATTTTCTACTTTCTTACTTTTATGTATACTGCACGTATTTTATAATATTCTTTTCTCACAAAAAAGACCACCCCGAAGAGTGGCCTGTACGGGATAGGATTTGTTATGTTGCAGGAATTTTAACAATTCATGTAGAATCAATAAAATACAATAAATATAATTTTATAAAGAGGAGGTGTTTTTATTATGATTTATCCACCGAGACGTTGTCCCGTTTTTGACTATTGTATAAACCCAGAAGTTAGCTGTAAAGATTGCCCATATTGGAATTAATAATTTTTAGAATTTTCAGAAAAGCCACCCCTTGGGGTGGCTTTTCACTAAAAAGTGTCAGCTGGCATTACACAAACAGGTAAAGTTTGATTTTGTTTTGTACCATCGCCCAATTGTCCAAAACTGTTAAAGCCCCAAGCCCACATACTACCATCTTCCTTTACAGCAATAGTATGAGCTTCTCCACCAGTAACATCAACCCAATCATTATCAGTTCCTACACGTACAGGTGAATAGCTGTCTATTGTAGTGCCATTGCCTAACTGTCCATAGAAATTCCAAACCCATGTCCATAAGCTACCATCTTCTTTGATTGCTGCAGTATGATTAAGGATTGCTGAAACGCTCTTCCAATCTGAATCTGTTCCTATTTGTACAGGCATTGCTCTGCGAGTAGTAGTTCCATCTCCTAATTCTCCACGATACTGATGCCCCCATCCCCAAAGAGTTCCATCTGATTTTATTGCCAATGTATGTGCCCCTACAGTTGATATAGAGATCCAATCAGTATCTGTACCTATTCTAGTTGGAGTATTCTTGTTAACTATAGTACCATCACCTAATTGATTAACATTATTTTTACCCCAAGCCCATAAGCTACCATCAAATTTGAGAGCAACTGTGTGGTAAGAACCAACAGTGACATATTTCCAATCAGCATCAGTGCCTATTTGAATAGGAGAAAGCTTATCAATATTAGTTCCATCCCCTAATTCACCATATTCATTATATCCCCAAGTCCAGACTGTTCCATCTGATTTAAAGCTATCGTATGAACGGTTCCTGTAGCCACCGTGGGTTTTACAATATCTTTAGCTTCAGATATTTCTACCTTCAAAAAGCAAATCAAAAGCATCACCACAAAAATTGTAATATGTTTTTTTAACATCTCAAATCCTCCTTGTTTGTTTTTAGTAAAATAAAATTTCATTTTACCTCATTTTGTAAATTTTATTTTTAGTATTACTATATAATATTTAACATTTTATTGTTTTATCCTTCTTTAAAAGCTAAATATTTGGCTAACTATAAAAGAAATGCGGATATTCACTAATTTTTTCCGGTCAAAACTGCGTCCCCAAATACACCATTCCCTCAACTAAATAAAAAAGAGTGACCAGAATTTCAATCTCCCAGCCACTCTCACTCCATTATTTACCTACTAATAAAACCGCTTACTATCCTGATACTCATATACTTTCTGCAATACTTCCCCAAACCGCTGATAATGCACAACTTCTCTTTCTCTCAAAAATTTTAGAGTATCTTTAACTCCTGGATCATCAGATAAATCTATCAAATGCTCATAAGTTACCCGAGCTTTTTGCTCAGCAGCCATATTCTCATGTAAGTCAGCTATTATTTCACCTTTTGCCTGAATATATGCTGCTGTCCAGGCATTTCCTACTGCATCATGTGGAAATAACGCTCTACCATGACTTGCATAGTGACCTGCCAAAGGAGAATTTTTGATCTCCTCAATGCTAACTCCCTGTGTGAGCTTAAAGATTAAGGTTGCAATCATCTCCCAATGAGAAAATTCCTCTGTTCCAATATCTGTCAAAGTTCCTTCTGCTTCTTTAATAGGCATGTAATATCTTTGATTCAAATATCTTACCCCTGCAGAAAGTTCGCCATCTGGACCACCATATTGTTCATATAACAAAGCTGCTAAACGTAAATCAGGGCCATCTACACAAACTGGATACTGCAATTTTTTCTCATAGATCCACATATCCTACTCTCCCTTCTAAAAAAATAATTAAAAATCTATTCTCCACGGCCATGGTTGAGTAAGCCATTCCCACTCATCATTAGCTCCTCTGTCAGCTGTTATTGGCCCATAAACTTCTTCCACTTTCTTTACCAACTCTCTAGCTTTTTCTACATAGTAATTGAACTGATCTAATGCTTTTTGATCCATTGGATGTGTATTAAGATATAAATTGAGATCTAACAGAGCAAATTCGATAGCCATAAGTTCTTTTAATAAAGACTTTGCTTCGTCTGATATTTTTGAATATTTTTTATTTAAGTGATCTAGATAGTTATCATGATGTTTACAATTATGCGTACACCCACAATCTTTTTTATAATAATCCTCACCACATTCATCTTTCATAAATGCTGAATGATTATTTATATTCCCCTCATAAGCCATAGTGTGAGGTGACGTTCCCATATCTGGCATTTCATTGAAATCCGGTATTCGCATTGCATATACCATACACGGAGGTTGTATTCTAGGCATCATACCTCTAAAAGGTATATTAACAATTGGCATCATGCCGTTCCTCCAAGGCATTTGCATTCTTCCATAATCTCTATTCATCTAATATCTCCTCCTTCCCTAAGACTTTTTACATTTGGGATATGGTCGATACAATTCGGGAAAAATAGTTCCCTTCATCAATGCATCCTCTGGACTATATTGTTTATCATATTTCTGAACACGTACATATGCTCTTGCCAATTCAAATTCATTCTCCATTGACTTAGCTGGCTTCTTTTTATGAAAATCTTTCATTTATATTCACTCCCTTATAAGGTGTTGTACTGCATGATATTCTTTTCATACCTTAAAAGTTCATAAAAAAAACAGCCCACGATGAGCTGTTTTTAAGATTAATCATAAATTACTTTCTACTGTTAGCTAATTTCTTTTGAGTCGCCATAAAGCTTACTAAAGCTATTAACGCAACCAATATACCACAAGTAGTACCCAATGTTATACTTTGTCTAAAACCTTCTGGTGCTACAATAATATAACTTACAGAAACGGCGGTCATAAATGTAGCAGGGATTGTTGCGATCCAGTGAAAACGACCATGTTGGATCAGGTATGCTGCACCTGCCCAAAGTTCCATCATTGCTAAAGTCTGATTAGACCAAGCGAAATATCTCCAGATAATTGTAAAGTTTATCATAATCTAAATAACCACGATCAAATTATCCATTTGAGTTTTATCAGCAGGTTTAGCAGGAGTTATAATTGCCTGATCTGGGATAACTCCATCATCACATAGGATTACTCGTTGATGCAATTTAATACCACTTTTGCTTTTTCTAAATACAGCCCACCTATATTTAGATAAGCACAAGCTGATTGTTGAAGCATCGATTAAGTAAATCCTACCTAGTCCTTGTCTAAGTACATTGAAACCAATGTCAGAACTATATTTTTTAATGATCCCCTGGAATAATGACTGAACAATATCGGTAGGTAAATCTCGCAACCTACGCGATAGCTGTGCTGGACTAATGGATTCTAGATCAATTAGTTTTTTATAATTATCATTATTTAGTTGATTGCTAATTTCACGCAATCCTTTGCGTTGATTTAACTGAGCAAAAATGAATAATTGGATCAGTTGTATGGTTGTAAGTTTTTTAACATACTTGTCAACCTAGTTAGAAAGTAATGATTCTAAAAATTTTTTCTGAAAAATAGGTTCAAACAGTTGAAAAAATGTGGTTTTTGTGATATCTTTGTTCATAGTGGTTCTCCTTATTTTTAGAGATTTGGGCAAAAACTATCCTAACTCTAATTATAGGGAGTTTTTTCTATTTATTCAATTAAACTAATCACATTTGGGTCTTGACAATTCAATATTTTTTTTATGCAACGCTAGTGATATATGACAATAATGACTAACCAAACGTTAACACTTATTGAGCTCAAATTTGCTAACAACTTAGCTGGGCCAGTCATAAATACAGTACCAACCAGAATCAAAAGAATCAGAGAAAAAACTCTCATAATTTGACGAGCGTTATTACCTAAATACTCACCAATAATCTCAGATATACTTGCACCATTGTGACGAATAGAAATCATTCCAGAGAGATAATCATGAGTGGCACCAGCAAAGATTGGCCCAAGACCCGCAATATTCAGAAATTGGATTAAGAAAATTTTATACCATGGCATTGGAACAAAATCTACACCATCAGCCATCAGTTCTGCTGGAGTTTGTCTTTTTTCGTCAGCACCAAAGATTGAATCAACTACACGTCCATAAATGAAATAACCAGCGATTAACGTAACTAACGCACCAATAAAAGTGAACATAATAGATTCCCCCTCGTCATATTTGATTGAAACATTACTCTCAGTGATCTCATTATACAAAAAACGAATATAAGTCACAATAAAAGAAAGCTATAATGCAACTTATTAAACTTAAGTTGCATTATAGCTTTTTAAATTGCACTATATTTTTAAAATTTCACACAATTCTTTTATATACGTTCTACTCACGTAGACTTCACTTTTTATCTTATCATCCATTATCAAAAGATATTTTCCCTTAAACCACGGAACCACTTCTGTAACTCGATTTAAATTAACAAGAAAACTCCTATGACATCGAAAAAAAACCTGATCTTTTAAGTTTTCTTCTAATTCTGTGAGATTAGAATTAACAGTATAAGATCCCTCTATAGTTTTAGCTACAATATCTCCTTCTTCAGTAAAAAAAAATAATATATCTTCAAGAGAGATCATTTTATATCTCCCTTTGTAATCTACCGGAACTTTTTTCATTTTCTGATGAGAAAAGTTTTGCACATACTCACTTTGAATAGCAGATTTAGCTTTAGGAATCAATCTATCCATAGTTGCCTTCAGTCGTTCATCTAAAATAGGCTTTAAAAGATAATCAACAGCTTCCACCTCAAAAGCATTCAACACAAATTTATCATATGTTGTAGTAAAAACGATTTTAGGATGAATCAAATCCTTCATCTTATAAAGTTTTTCAGCAAGTTCTAAACCATTCATAACTGGCATCTCAATATCGATAAAAGCAATATCAGGCCGTTTTTCAAGAATCAATTCTAAACCTTTTTGAGCATGTTCAGCGATCCCGACAATTTCAATATTTGAAAATTGCTCTAATAGAAATTTTAATTCTTCTCTAGCCGGTTTTTCATCTTCAACGATCACTGTCCTAATTTTCATTAAATTACCACCACCGTGTTAATCTTTATCCTAGATTTATTTACTTCTTTCAGGTACAACAAAAGTAAGAGATGTACCCACTCCTAATTGACTTTCTATCTGGATTCCTGCATTCTGACCAAAAAGATTCTGCAACCGATGATGAACATTCGAAAGACCTATTCCTAAATTTTTACCATAACCAGTATTAAAAATCTTATCTAACTGATTTGCTGGAATACCTACTCCATTATCGATTACTTTTATCTCAATACCATCATCCACTGCGTTTGCTTCAATCGTTATTATCCCTGTTTCCTCCAATTTAGATACTCCATGACGAATTGCATTCTCTACCAGAGGTTGGAGAGAAAGACGTGGAATTGGCCATCTTTAAGAAAATCAGGGACATCAATGACTAATTTGATTCTTTCTCCAAAGCGCGCCTGCTCAATGGTCATATAATCCTGAACCAATTTTAGCTCTTCCTCCAACGATTGCACCTATAGCTCGAATATTTGCAAAGGCATCAAGAATTTGAATACTCAAAAAAGTCCCAGCAATAGATAAAGGAATGCAAAATAAAATCAGGTAAATTTTCCATCGTCGGGTCATTGGACCGATAATATAATTGAGTTTATAATTTTTACTCAAAATATAAGCAAATGTGATAATTACACTCATATTTTTCACTAAAGAAAATAATATATTTTCCTTTATCATCTTTTTCACTCCTTTGCATATAAAATTTACTACGATATAGAATATCATAAATCATTTATAATTGCAATTTTAATTTTTAATTAATATTTTCTGTACTTCTTTGTAATCTTCTGGTCTATTAACATTAAAAAATGACTCCAACTTTGGATCAATCTTGCGTAATTTTTCTTCAGATACATAATCAACATTTATTAATTCAAATAAATCACTTAGTTTATAACTATTTTCTAAAATTGCTTTCTCAAAAATAGAAGTTATTCTTTTCGCATAAACTGCCACTAAAGGTTCTAAATATTCTCCAACTTTAGGAATCACAAGATCTTTTTTTGAGTAATTCAATAAAAATTCTACCAATTCTATTTTAATCAAAGGCACATCACAAGCTAAGACCATATTATATTCTGATAAACTAGCCATAAGTCCTGCATGAATTCCACTAATCGGACCAAAACCTAAATATTGATCCTGAATCACACGAACCCGATATTTTGAAAACGGTTCTACTTCTCTTGCCACAATAATAATCTCTTGAAATAGTGATGATAATCTATTAATAATGAAATTGATCATTGTATCTTTACCTAAAGGTAGAAGAGCTTTATTTCTGCCCCCCATTCTGGAATTTTTTCCACCAGCAAGTATAATTAATGTCATAAACCCGTGCTCCTTTCCTAAAAGAGATTCTCCATTATTCTTAAAATAAAGGGTTCACCTTAAAGAACCTATTTTATAAAATATGCACTTTCCCTTCCTATTAAAACAAAAAAAACAAGCAACCATTTCTGGTCACTTGCTTAGCTAATCATAAATATTATATTACCAACCTCTTCTTCCACCTTTCATGCCACCTCTACGCATTCCAAAAGGTTGTTGTTGAAAATCTTCTCCATTAGCATATGAACATCCGAAACCACCACGACCCATCATAAATGGAGTATCTTCACCAAATCTTTCTTGCATTACTTTAAAGTTTTCTTTCATATACTCTGCCTGGCTTTCAGTAATCCAACCATCTTGCAACTGTTGATCTACCCATGCAGTATAATCTTCTTCCGTAACACCATTTATTCTACGGTCATGCATCTCAATCATATAATCAGCTTGCTTTTGAGTTATCCAACCATCATCTACCTGATCTTGAACCCATTTCGGAAAATCTTCTTCAGAAAGATTACCCATCATACCTCTTGACCCAAATCCAAAACCTCCAAATGCAAATGTAGGAACCACAACCAATCCAACTAATACTACTACCAATACAACCATCAATGATTTTTTCATGATATCACTCCTTTTTGAAATATTCTTTTCTATATTTACATTGTAAAATATAATTGTTACAAAAATATGAACCTAATCTTCACCTGCGTCCAACTTAGCCTGTAACTCATCAATAGAAATCAGCATTTGTGAATTAGCATAACCCTTATCAGTTGCAAATCCAACCCCTTTTGACTATTCCCTGAACAGAGAAGTCGCCTTTACATTTTCGTAAGATATTTAGAGCTCCATTGACATCCGCATTAATGAGTTTTCCTGTTGAAGATAGGAATATCCCTCGGCTCACTCTTTTTCCTTTGTAGGCTTCATGTTTTCCTATTTCTTCATATGCCAGAGCATCACATTTTGATGTATAGCTTTCTTCTTGAGTTATTACTTCTATTTCATATTTTTTTGCTTTATAAGTAATATATTTTATCAGTTTCTTATATGGTATGGAGACGAATTTTTGATTGACAACTTTACTCATATTACATTTGGTTTTCCATCCTTCATTGTAGCCTCTTCATTTATAGACTTCATCACCTGCTATGCTACCTGTGAAGGCAAAAGCTTATAATTCTCATTATCTTTTACTATATGATAGGCTTTTTCATAATTAAAAAATTTTTCTTTTTCAAAGAAGTATTGCCTTACAGTGTATAGTTATATAGATTTTTCGCAGTATGACACATTTCTTGCAATATAGAATACTATGTTCGTCCTGTGTGTAGTCTATTAGTGGTAGTTAAGTAGGGAACATCCTCCAATGTTAACACCTCCCTTCGTAAGTATATTATAGCGCAAACATACGTTCGATTCGAGAAAAAGTACAAAATCTCCAATTCATCTCCCTCCTACGCAAAAGCTTAGAGGAAGGAGATGAATTGATTTATAGAATAAAATTTTATAAAAGTGAAAGAATAAGTTTGAAACATTCAAAGAAATTTCAGAAGGGAGGGAAAATATTTGCCTCTTTCTAGCAAAGAATTTGGCTATGTAAAAGATCACCTTTCATGGGAATTATTAATGGCTAAGAAATATAATGATTATGCCCAACAGGTTACAGATTTACAACTAAGACAGACCATCAAGCAAATTGGCAGAAAACATCAAAGCAATTACAATACTTTACTCAATTTTTTATCCTAAGGAGGCATTAGTAAATATGAATAACATGAATCAATCTCGCTACGGTGGATATGGAATGACTAATTCTACTGACAGTTCCCAATATGACGGTGGCCAAGGCGGTTATGGCACCATGAATACTGGCAATCAATATGGATATACCAGTCAATATCGTGGTAACAATCCTGCTCACTCTGAAGAAACTGGTGGGTATGCTGGCTATGGAATGACCAATTACGCTGGCGGTGGCGGTCAAGGCGGTTACGGCACCATGAATACTGGCAATCAATATGGATATACCAGTCAATATCGTGGTAATAATCCTGCTCACTCTGAAAATCTTGGTGGGTATGGTGGAAACGGAATGACCAATTACACTGGCGGTGGTGGCACTATGAATACTGGCAATCAATATGGCTACACCAGTCAATATCGTGGTAATAATCCTGCTCACTCTGAAAATCTTGGTGGGTATGATGGATACGGAATGAGCAATTATGCTGGCGATGGCGGCCAGGGTGGCTATGGCACTATGAGTACTAGCAATCAATATGGTTATACCAGCCAATATCGTGGCAACAACCCTGCTCACTCTGAAGAAACTGGTGAGTATGGTGGAATGACCAACTACACTGGCGGTGGATCCCAATATGGAGGCACTGCACAATTTGGCGGCGGTCAAGGCGGTTATGGTACTATGAGCACTGCTAATCAATATGGATACACTGGTCAATACCGTGGTAATTCAACTCATCATAGCGAAGGTGGACGCAACTATTAAGGAGGCATTTGTGATGAATCAACAAAACAATCAAAATAATCGATATACCAATCCTCCAAACTTTGGTACAAACTATCCTAATACACAATATAAAGGATATACTGAGCAAGAAGGTTCACCTTATGGAAGTACATCCAATATGAATCAACCACAAAACCAAAGCAATCAATACGGCTATACAACTCAATATCAGGGTGACAACCCATATCACTCTGAAAGCAGATATAGTAATTTGAAAACACATGGCGGCACAGGATATACTAGTCAAAGTAGTACTTCTCCATATCAAGGAATGAGTCAACAGTATTCTAATACTACAACTATGACTCCTGTTCAACAACAAAGAACTCAAACAGGAACCCAATATACCGATCGTGATAGGATTAATGATCTGTTACTCTCAGAGAAATATCTAACTGAAGGATATAATATCAGTACCTTTGAAGCTACAAACTCGCAATTACAAAGTACAATCAAAAATATCCTGAATAATACCCATACTAACAGAGAAATTCTTCACCAGACCATGCAACAACGAGGTTGGTATCAAACAGAACCTGCAGATCAACAACAAGTTTCACAAACCTATAGTGAGTTTAATAGCTATAAGAGTCAATTGCCGTACTAAGCTTAAAAGCCCTGTAGTTCACACAATGAACTGCAGGGCTTTTTACTAATTATGCCTAAAACAATATAACTTCTGGGGGTTATATTTCTGATTTCACAATTGAATGTTTTCTCGCAGTTTTGTTTAATGGCATATACACAAATCGAACCCATCAATAATATATCTTCAAAGCAATCTCCAAATTTAACCGAACATCCCGATCCTTAAAATCAACATCCAAAATAGTTTGAATTCTTTCTATTCTATAAAGAACTGTATTATAATGAACATATAATTTTTTTGCAAGACGCTTTAAGTTTCCATCACACTCGAAATAATAATCTAAAGTCTTTACTAATTCAGTATTATTCTTTTGATCATACTGAATTAAAACTCCTAAAGCATCACTTAGAAATTTTTTCAAAACAGATAGATCAATTTGATGTAGTATCCGCGAAATTCCTAATTTATCATAATAGAATATCTCTTTGCTAGAATTTGTTATCAACGCGATTCTAATAGTTTCTTTAGCCTCTAAATAGCTCTCTTTAAGGTGAAATAATCCTTTTGAGGGAGAACTAACACCAATATAATATGTTTGTTGGTATGATTCAAGCATTCTTTGAACTTCAAAAATAGTTTTCCTAATATCATTTTCAAGATCATCCTTATGACCAGAAATAGAATGAAGCAGAATGAATTTAGTACCCCATTCTCCAAAAATAACTTCTCTTTTTTGATTTTCACAGATTCTTTTTATATCCCGTATAACCTGATTCCGAATCAAACAATTTTTTCGCGATTCTTCTCCTGGAGTAGTTTCTTCAGGTACTTCAAAGATAATAACACTAAATTGCCCTTTAAGTTCCCAATGCATAGCTTTCGCTCTAGAAAGAATCACATCTCCTATTTCAAACCTTCCGTGTAAAAGGTCATACAGAAGATCATTTTGATAACGTCGTTCCACTTCAAAAATAGATTGTTGATTTAAAATCTCCATTGCAGCTACTGTTGCAGACCTTTCAATACCAATTAGGTCAATAGCTTCTAACTTTTTTAAAACTTCCCAAACAAAGATATAGCCATAGCATTCTTGACCGACTAGAATAGGTATTGACATCTGTAACATCGCTTTCTCGCCTTCGATAGTATTCTGTTTAAAACGCCCCGACTTACTTTGACCAACTAAATGATTTTTTTTAAACCTCCAAACTGAAGTACTCTCATCTAACTCAAATATATCTTCTTCATCCAACTGACCCATTAGATCAAAAGTTTGAATTTCATAATTTTGATTTAATATTGCTACAGGATTTCCTACCAATCTTGCAATATTTTTTGTAATTTCCTCTAATCCGCCGCCTTTTAATACCACATCCATTAACATCTCATGTGTATCGAGAGATTTTTTCAAAAACACTGCTTGAATATTTAATATTTCGCTTAAAATAGAATCCACAAAGTCAGAAAAAGAGGTTTCAAAGGGAAGTTCAATTAATGGAAAATTATATTTGTCAGCCTGCTCTAACATGATTTGAGGAATTTTTTCAATATAACGCCCAGGTTTGATCGCTAGTCCTGCTAATCCTCGTTCTGCTAATGCAGGAATTAGCTGACACTGAGCTTCTTCGTCATCTTTTATAGCAAATACAGTAGAGAGTAATAATTCACCTTCTTTAACCCATTTTGTAATATCTGGAACTTCCATAATGTTAATAGATTTAATAACTCGGTCAATTCCATTATGTCCCGCTACTAGTTTTGCATTTCCCCAAAATTCCAGGCTTAATGCTTCCCTTATAGTAATTCCAACTTCCCGTTTCATCTACATAACACCTCTTTTATTATAGTACTGAAAAATTTTCTTATTTACCTAATATATTCTCCGTATGCAAAATATAACCTTTGAACTATTTAAGGTAGTTAGATTTTTTCTCTAAAGAGAATAAAAAAACCGTATTAGTCATCCTTAATCAATAAGAATGACCAATACGTTTTTAGCAAAATTCTATCAGAGTGATACTGATTTATCTGAAGTTTCACCTATATTTTCTGGCAAAACTAAGTTTAATAGCAGACCAGCAAGACCAGACAACGCCATCCCTGCAAACTCTAGATCACCAGGAAGTGGTAATGTTGCTCCACCAATTCCTAGAACTAAAATTACACTGGCTATGATTAAGTTTCTAGATTTAGTCAAATCAACCTTGTTCTCTACCATTGTCCGTACACCAACACTCGCGATCATACCAAAGAGAAGAATTGAAATACCACCAATAACAGAAGTTGGTATTGTAGAAATGATTGCACCAAATTTTGGGGATAAAGATAAAACAACTGCAAAGCAAGCAGCTATCCTCATTACAATAGGATTATATACTTTTGTTAATGCTAATACCCCCGTATTTTCTGAATAGGTAGTGTTCGGTGGTCCACCAAAAATACCTGCTATAGCTGTAGCAATACCATCACCCAACATTGTTCTGTGAATCCCTGGATCTTCAACAAATTCTTTGCCTTTACCTACAGTTGCACTAATTGCTAAAATATCACCAACATGTTCGACCATTGATACAATCGCTACTGGAGCAATCGCTATAATCGCGCTCCATTTTATAACAGGAAAGGAGAAATTAGGTAGGCCAAATAGTGCAGCTTCTTTTATAGAAGCAAAATCTGCGAGACCAAAAATAAAAGCGGCAAGATAACCAACAGCAAGCCCAAACATAATTGGAATTAACCTGAAGAAGCCACGACCAAACACACTTGCAAAAGCAGCAGCTAACAAAGCTATCAAGGCTACCACTCGATGACTAGAAGCCATACCTATGGCGACAGGGGCCAACGTTAAACCGATGACTATGATGACTGGCCCGGTTACAATAGGTGGGAAAAGAAAATTAATAATCTTTGGCCCAACAAGATATATTATAAAAGCCATCAGAGCATAGACAATACCTGCAGCAATAATCCCACCCTGAGCCGCTGCAATACCTGCGTTTCCAACTACAAGAGTTATCGGTGCAATAAAAGCAAAGGATGAACCTAAATAAGCTGGAACCTTCTTCTTTGTAATCAAGTGAAAGACCAGGGTTCCAATACCAGCAGTAAATAATGCTACTGACACATTAAGTCCAGTCAAGATTGGAACTAATACTGTGGCACCAAACATAGCCAGTGCATGTTGAAGCCCAAGTAAAATCTTTTGCCCACCAGATAGTTGACTGACACCATTAACCTCTAAATTGTTTTCCATAATATTCTACAACCTCCTTAAAATCAATTTTCCTTCGCTCAACAAACTACTTCCTACTCCCTGCTTTTAACTGTCACCCCCCCTTTTTTTATTATTTTGATGCGAAAAAACGATAATACCGAATATGTAACTATGGAAATACTCTCTCCCTTAAGGAAAGAGTATTATTTCTACTTTTATTCTGAGCCTTTCTTTTCTTTCAAGGCTTTTAAAACTTTCTCTGCAGTAATAGGCATACTGGTAATTCTAACACCAGTTGCATCATAAACAGCATTTGCAATAGCCGGAGCCGCTGGAATCATTGCTGGTTCGCCCACCCCACGCGCTCCATAAGGACCATCTTTTAGAGGAGTTTCCACAAACTCAGTAATTATTTTAGGACAATCCTTAGCAGTTGGAATTTTATAATCAACAAAAGAGGGATTTAAAAGTTTACCATCTTTTAAAATCATCTCTTCCATCAGAGCAGTACCCACTCCCTGTATCACAGCACCTACTACCTGTCCTTCACAGGTGGCAGGATTAATTACGCGCCCAACATCAAAAACAGCTATCATTTTAATTACATCAACTTCACCCGTCTCTAAATCAACTTCTACCTCTGCTCCATGAGCGCCAAAAGTCCAGTGGTTTACAGGACGTCCTTGACCTGTTTCAAGATCAAGGTTTGTTATTCCCTTTGGAATGAAAATACCTCTACCAATGATTGGACCACCCACACCACTTCCATCAGAATAAATTAAACCTAAAGCATACTCAGTAATACTCTTCTTTATGTTCGGATCCTTTTTAGAATAGATAATTCCATCTTCAATAAAAAGTTCCTCAATAGCAATTTGTAAATCCTGAGCAGCATAGTTAAGTAATTGCTTTTTAACATCTCTAGCAGCTCTAATTACAGCATTTCCTGTAGAATAAGTTGTTCGACTCCCTACAGTCTGCCATTCATAAGGTGTATAATCTGTATTTGGAACATTCACATGAATCTTTTCAAAGTCTACACTTAACTCTTCAGCAGCAATTTGAGCAAGAGCCGTATGAGAACCCTGACCAATATCTGTACAACTGATCTGTAAATTAAAGGTACCATCTTCTAAAAGATAAATTATCGCAGTTGAAGCAGCAGCAGGCGGAGTTGATGGCCCTTTATAACCTCCTGCCATCCCTTTTCCTCTTAGCTTGTAAGGTTTTGTAGGAATTTCTTTTTTATCCATTTCCAATAGTTCTTTTACACGTTTAACACAGTCTACATATCCTACATTTTCTACTTTTTCACTAGTAACTGTCAGCGAACCATCTTTAAGACCATTTATCGTCCTTATTTCAGCTGGAGAAATCCCTATTTTTTCAGCAATAATATCCAGATGTTGCTCAATTCCCCAATGAATCTCACACATACCAAATCCCCGATAAGCACACCCAACTGGGTGATTGGTATAAACACAGTATGAATCAGCTTTTACATTCTCAATATCATAAGGCCCAGAACATGAATATCCCGCTGTTTTGGAAATATTCACTCCATAATCATTATATGCTCCAGCGTCCCAGATATAAGTGATCTCTTGAGCAATAATTTTTCCATCTTTTCTAACTCCAGTCTTATATCTAGAGCGCAATCCCTGACGATTTACCGCACACTGAAACTCTTCTTCTCTGGTATATTCGAGACGAATACTTCGACCAGGTATAGTTTTTGCTAAAGCTACAACCATTGGTTCAATCTGCAAACCAGCTTTTGCCCCAAAACCACCACCAATATTATTAACTTTAACAGTAACTTTGTTCAAAGGAATATCAAAAATATGACCCAACATTTGTCGAACTGCAAAAGGAGATTGACAACTAGAAAGAACTTCTAATTGACCATCTAAATTCATTTTAGCAATACAAACATGAGTCTCAAGTGGAACATGATGAACCATAGGCACTGAAAATTCATCCACGAAGATAAAATCAGTTTTTTCAAATCCTTCGTCTACATTACCTTTTCTTAACTTAAAATGTTCACTTATATTAGTATGCGGTACAGGATGGATAAAGACCGCATGATCATATTCATGCAATTTATCATGAATAAGAGGAGCATCTTTTTTCATAGATTCCATTGGATCAAAAAGTGCAGGTAATTCGTTATATTCAACTTCAATTAATTCAAGAGCTTTTTCCGCAATTGCCTCACTTTCTGCCGCCACAGCAGCTACTGCATCACCTATATAACGCACTTTATCAATTGCAAAAACTGTTCTATCTGCCATATAAAGACCTGTTGTATTAGGAAAATCACGACCTGTAATAACCGCTTCAACACCAGATAAAGA
Organism: Halanaerobiales bacterium; assembly: GCA_023128035.1. The sequence continues at coordinate 57,620 of JAGMES010000006.1, forward strand.
TTCTGCCTTACTTGTATCAAGTTTTAAAATTTTAGCATGAGGAAACGGACTTCTCTTAATCTTTACATATAACATACCCTCAAATTTCATATCACCAACATATTTAGCTTCACCGGTAACTTTACTTATCCCATCAATTCGCTTTACACTTTTACCGACAACTTTCATAATCTCCCTCCCTTCAACCTCTCATTTTTTCAGCTGCACACTTAATAGCTTCAACTATCTTCTCATAACCTGTGCATCGACACAGATTACCACTGATACCCTCACGTATTTCTTCATCTGTAGGGTTGGGATTTTTGGTCAATAACGCTTTTGCAGACATAATCATACCAGGAGTACAATAACCACACTGTAAGGCTGAATTTTCAACAAAAGCTTCTTGAATTACATCTAATTCTCTTCCCTGTGCTAGACCCTCGACAGTAAATATCTCACTATCATCAACTTCAGGAGCCAGTACAAGACAGGAATTGACTGCTTTATTATTCATAATCACAGTACAGGCACCACACTCACCACCACCACAACCACACTTGGTTCCTGTTAAACCTAACTTTTCTCTAAGCATCTCTAACAATGTCATATTAGCCGGAACTTCTAATTCCTTTTTCCTGCTATTAATAACAAAGGAGATTTTATAATTTTCCATGGAAAATCCTCCTTCTTATGCTCGAATATTTACATTCCCAATATTTCTTCAATTCCACGTTTTACTAAAACAGAAGAAATTTCATATCTATACTCTTTGGAAGCGCGAATATCAGAAATTGGTGAAATGTCGGTAAGTACAGTTTCTTTGACCTTCTCTAACAGTTCAGGAGTAATCTTTGCATTTTTTAATAAAGCTTCTGTATTTTTTGCCCGAACTGGAGTTGGCGCTACAGCAGCTAGAGCAATCCGCACCTCACTGATTTCGTTTTCATTTTTACCCAAAACCAAAACTGCAACACCGATACTTGATAGATCAACCGCCTTACGTCTGGCATGTTTGAAATATTTTCCCTCTGCATCCGTAATAGGAGGAATAATTACTTCTGTCACTATCTCTCCTGATTCAAGAACGGTAGATCCAGGGCCAGTAAAAAATTCACCAATTGGCACAACTCTTGTACCTTGAATGCCTTGAATTTTGACTTTAGCGTTATAAACTAATAAAGCTGGAGCGGTATCGGCAAGAGGGGAGGCATTGCAAATATTACCAACTAAAGTACCCCTATTTCTAACCTGCAATGATCCAATCTCATGAGCGCCATCAGATAAAACAGAATAATATTTTTGAACAACCTCAGAATTCGAAATCTCATTTAATGTTGCTGTTGCCCCGATGGTTAATCCTACAGTTTCATCATAATGAATTTTATTTAATTCTGGAATTTTTTTAATATCCACTAAATACTCTGGTTTGATAACTCCATCACGCATTCTTACGACCACGTCAGTACCACCACATAATACTATAGCTCCTGGCCCATACTCAACAAGAAATTGACACGCTTCCTCAACAGTTTTTGGAACTAAATATTGAAATTGAGCAAGTTTCAAATCGGCACCTCCTATTTTTTAATCTTAGTACTTTTTAAAATATTCTGAAAATTTAAAATGTGACCCTCCTCTAAAACACTCAAAGGAGAGCTCTTTTTAGTATTATAAAAAGATGGTTCTTTTCATAATTATTTCTTTTTTCTTTAAATCATTCCCAATTACCTCTAGATAAAGTATACAAATAACTTACATGTGATTTGTATACTTTATCATAATTCTAATAACACAGCACCTAGATTTGCTTCTAATCTAAGTTCAGCATCACCATCACTGTAGCTACCACCATTAAGAAGATCTTCAACCGCTCCTTTAATTCCCCATTCATCAAAAGGAATTGTTAATGTTTGAGGTTCATCACTATTATTAATTACAGTAAAAATTCTCTCTCCATTATATTCACGCTCAAAAACTAGAATTTTTCTTTTATCATCAGTATAAACAGTCTTATATGTTCCAAGTTGCAAAGCTGGATGAGAGCGACGAATCTTGATCATCTGTTTATATAGACTTAGCAATTCATGATTCTGTTCCTCTGGATTCCAAATCATTGGGCGGCGACAATCTGGATCCTTTCTGCCTTCAATACCCACTTCATCACCATAGTAAATTGCAGGAGCACCTAGATATGTTAACTGAAAAATAATCATAGGCTTAAGCCGTTTTACCTCACCCTTTGCAAGTGTTAAAATCCTCTCCACATCATGAGTACTAACCATATTATAAAGAACATGGTTCACTGGCTCAGGATAACGAGTTTGATCCATTCCCAATTCTTTCACAAAACGACTAGGGCGTTTCAAGCGTTTTATAAAATATTTGATAAGTAAATCACGATACTCGTAATTCATTGTTGAATCAAACTCTTTCTGATTAATCCACGGACTTGCATCACCCCAGATTTCACCAATGAGTAGTACTTCTGGGTCAATCTCTTTAACTGTTTGATATAATTCTTTCCAAAAATCATGAGGTACCTCCGACGGTGCATCTAACCTGATTCCTTTTACACCCAAACTCATCCAATACTTAACCACCTCTAAAATATATGTCCTAACTTCAGAATTATCATAATTTAATACTGGTAAACTACTATAACCATGCCAACTTTGATAATTTCCATCTTGCAGATCAACTGGAAAACTATAAATATCATACCAATCCACATATGGAGAGTCCTCACCATTTTTGATTATATCCTGAAAAGCCCAAAAACCAGATCCAGTATGATTGAAAACACCATCAATAATGATATAAATTCCTCGCTTCTTTGCCTCATCCACTAAATTTTTAAATAGTTCATTGGTTCCAAAATGAGGATCCACTTTCATATAATCAGAAGCATCATATTTATGATTGGAGACAGATTCGTGAATAGGATTGAAGTATATCGCTTGAATACCTAAATCCTGTAAATAATCGAGCTGATCCAAAACTCCTTGCAAATCACCTCCGAAGAAATCTGCACCTCTCGCAGGGTTAGAAGGAAGTTGATCCCAACTCCGACTTTCTACGGGTGATCCATATACATCGTATTCCCCAAATTTCGGATCATTAGTTAAGTCTCCATTATAAAAACGATCTGGAAAGAGCTGATAAATAACAGCACCTTTAGCCCAATTCGGGATTGCAAACGTTTGCATAGAAGCCATAGAAATATTATATGGCTGTATTTGATCTTTCTCACTAGTTACAGCATTCTGACCTAAATAAACTACTTCATTACCAGCAAAGATTTTAAAGAAATATGTAGATGCTTCTTCTCTAGGCCTAAACTGCGTCTTATAAAAACTGTAAAAACTATTAACCGTATAAAACTCCATTGGTATTTCTAAACCGTCATCAAAAATCAATTGAATAGCATCCACACCATCCCGTTGAACCTGAATCTTTAAATTAACTTCCTCACTTTCTGTCAAATAAGCAAATCTCACACTTTCTGGATTATGAAAAATATGCTTGGCCTTTAACTCAACTGCGTTCGATGTTCCTGTCATCATAAACATAACTAACAAAAGTAACATTAAAATTCTTACTTTTTGCAATATTGCAACCTCCCTTATCTCTTCTTGATTTAATTATATCAGGCAATTTGTGGATGGTAAAGAGGATAACTTTGATAATATCAATAAAGCCACTTTTTAGAAGTTATGTTTTCTAAAAAATGGCTTTTAACTCGGAAAATTTTACTTATAAACATTAATTCTATTTACAAAAGTTGTACCTATAAGTTCATTTTCTCCTAAACCTTTAAGGACACATTCAACTTCAAAACCTTCTGATTCTAAAACAGATTTCCACGAATCTTCTTCATCGCCTGCCATATCATTTTGAGCATGATCCCCTGCAACGAGCATCATTGGCATAAGCGTTAATTTTTTATAATCTCTTTCCTTTAAAATTGGTAATAAATCTTTGAGTTCAGGATAACCTTCAACATTACCAATAAAAACATGGCTCTTTTTATCATCAAATAATCTTTGTAATAAACTATAACAAGCATTAGCAAAGTGTTCAGTCCCATGTCCCATAAGCACTACAGCATGTTCATGATCTCTTGTAGGCATTTGATGTTCTAGAGCCTCAATTACTTCATGATAATCTTCTATAGAATAAAGTAATGGATGACCTAATGTAATATTAATCTCCTTTTTATGCTTAATCATCGCTACAGCTAATTTAACTTTTTCATATTCCAATCCAGGGATAATATGAAGCGGTTGAACAATGATTTCCTTAAATCCATCTTCAACCATTCTATTGAGTGCATCCATCGTGGTATCAATATGTAAACCATCTCGTTCTTTTAATTTCTTAATAATCATATTTGAAGTAAATGCTCTTCTTACTTCATACTCTTTAAATGTTTCCTTTACCTTTTCTTCAATACTTTCAATACATCTTTTTCTTGTTTCTTCATAGCTTGTTCCAAAGCTAACAACTAATATCCCTTTTTTCATCGTAATTCCTCCTTAATCATCTAATACTCCATATAGCAATATTTTTCTAATTGTTACCTTCAATTTCACCTTCAATTTCCAAATATACTTGTCTTAATTGATTGATTTCTTCTTCGGTTGCATTCCAGTATCCTCTTTGATGGTATTCAAACATGGATTCAAGAATATTGTTATAGGCCCACCTATTATTATCCATCATACGTCGTTTCATTTCTTCATCTAAAACATACGTTTCAAGTAAATTACTATAAATCCACTCTTCTACTTTATTTGTCGTCGCAGCCAGGCCTAAAATATTCTCAAAGCGCTGTTGGATTTTTTGTACACCGTGGTATTTATGTTCAAGCATTCCATCAATCCATTTTGGATTAAGAAGTCTTGTTCTAACACCTCGTTCAATAGATTTATTGACACTTTCAGTTTCAATTTTTTCTCCTGTCGTATCACTAATAAAGACTTCTGCTTTTTTACCCTTTGCCATTTCAATAGATTTTGATAATCCACCAAAATATTCATAATAGTGGTCTAAATCTGTCACTTCATATTCATGATTACTTCTTATCTGAGAAACAATATCCACCACTTGCAAATTTTTATTTAACAGTTCTTCAGATTCATAACCGCGATAATTCTTACTATAAACATGCTTTAAACTTTTAATATACATTTCTCCAATTTGTTCTTCATCAGTCCAATTCTTCGTTTCGATTAGTTTCGATATACCTGTCCCATATTCACCCGCAACTGGACCAAACAACCTCGAATAAGAAAACTCTTTTGCCTGTTCTTCTTCATACCCTTCCTCAATTAAACTCTTGAATATTTTTTTAGCATTTGCCTTGAAATAATTATCTTCATCGCTTTCTTCTAACTCTGCGATTTCTTTGAAAATTCTATTAAAACCTTCAACTAAGTTCGGGAACATATCTCTAAAAAATCCACACATATTAATCGTAATATCAATTCTCGGTCGTCCAAGTTCCTCCAGTGGAATAATTTCATACTCTGGTTCAAAACGATTCCCACTCGTTTTAACCTTCACGCCCAAATAACTAAAAATTTGTCCAACGGTTTCTCCTTGAGTTCTTGATGTTTCAAGCCCCCAAAGAATAATAGCAACACTTTTTGGATATTCTCCTTTTTCTTCTGTATATTTTTTTATTGTATTATTTGAAATTTCTGCTCCTCTAGTATAAGCTGCCTCTGTTGGAACTAAAGTTGGATCAAACTGAAATAAGTTACTTCCTGATGGCAGTACTTCTGGGCTTCTAATGATATCTCCAGCAAGTCTCATATTAATATATTCTCCGTCCAACCCAGTAAGCAATCCTTTTAATTCATTATTGTCTCTACTTGTTTCAAAACAACGAAGACCAAACTCAATAGATTGTATAAACTCATCCTTGATTTCATCATCTTTATATGTATAAAAATCAAACGTTCTTTTGAGCATATAGTGATCAATATATTCTTTTACTTTAACATCTAAAATTCTTGAATTTTCAACATCATTCTTATTTAAAATAATATCATAATCTAACCCTTCATTTTCAGCTATTAGTCGTCTCAAAGATTTAATACTTCCTCGATCATATCTAAGGATGAACTTCATATAATCAATGGACTCCTCTTCTGTGTAGCTTTCGCCAAAAATATGTAACCCATAAGGGATTAGCGACCTTTTCATGCGATAAAGCTCTTTTTCGATTCCAGCAAAATCATCAACCTCTAAATTTAAAACCTTTGCTTTTTCCTTAATAATCTTTTCAAGAACTTTAAGTCTATTGGGGTCTACTCGTTTTGCTTCCGCATATTCATTTAGAATCGTCTCTAAATTCAAGTAATCTCCATAGAGTTCCCCTTCTTTAAAGGTTGGTGGTTGATAACTAACAAGCGCTGCATGAGTTCTTCTCTTAGCAATCATCGCTTCAGAAGGATTACCACAATAATATAAATATAAATGAGGGATATCAAAAACAAGCTTATCTGGGAAACAATCTCCCGACATACCACATTCTTTTCCTTTTAAAAACTCTATGGTTCCATGAGTTCCTACATGGATGATAACATCTGCGTTAAACTCATCTCTCAACCATTTATAATAAGCAATATATTGATGGTGAGGTAAAAGTTCTTTATCATGATAAACTTTATCTGGATTTTCATGAATGCCTCTCGAAGGTTGAAGTCCAATAAACACATTACCATTAATTAGACCAGGTGTTAAAAAATCTTCATCTTCACTCATTACAGTTCCTGGTGCTTTACCCCACTGCTTAACCATTTCATTTTTGTACTTTTCGGAATTTAAGAAAGCTTCATAATTCCCTTTGTGATATTTAATCATAGCATCATTACTCTCTAGCCACTTTCCAGAATTCATAATACCACGAGTAAATGTATCCATTAGTTCTTGTGCTCCCATTGATTCAATGGTAAAATCATTGTGATTTAAAAACTTAGTAATACTACTAATGGATTCAAAAGTATCTAAAAATGCTCCACCAAATAATCCTGCCTCACTCGGCGGATAATTATAACAAATAATAGCAACTCTTTTATCTTTATTTTGTTTTTTTCTTAGCTCCATCCAATTCAAAACTCTAGAAATAAGTTTATCTACTCTTTCATCTATTAAATCAATTTTATTTATTTCAAGATCAAATTCATGATTATAATTTTCTTCTACAAGAGCCCCAACTAAAATATTTTCAATACAACCATCCAATTCAGGTAACATTAAAGTTACCAAAAACTCTGATGAATTTAACCCCTCTTTTGAATTTTGCCACTCGCTGATCTTTCTTCTCGTCATAAAAAACGGGTGAATAATTGGTATCTTTAGCTTTTCTAACATATTTACGACACCCTCTGCATCTCCACCCATAGGGCCTGCTCCTAGTCGAAACGGCATAAAATTAATAATTAAATCCACTTTTCCATATGCTCCACTAGAAAGCAAATCATTAATCATACTTTGTTTTCTAGCCGTAGCTTTTGCAAAAGCAATAGGTAATACATTCACATGCTTTTCAAATTTTGAAACAATTCCTGCAACTGCTGTAGCAGTATGGTTGGGATAACTATTGCCAGAATATAAAACCGCTACTGTTCCCTTTTCACTATCATAGAAATGATCTTTAACATAGTCATCATAATCTTCATAATACTTTTTAGTTTTAGGATCACAAATACCGATTTCTTTTTTTTCTATTGGTTCTTCTGCTTTTGGAACTTCTTTCAATCCTCCATAGGTTCTAAGTAGCATAAAGAGCATATTTTTTATATCCTCATAAGATGCATTTCTAAAATACTTCCCTATATGGATATAATTTTTCATATCTCTAAACTTACCAAAAGGCATTATTTTTCCCATTTTTTCAGCCATTTCCATCATCTTCATCATATCTTCTGGCTTTATACTTTTGCCTTCTGATTTTTTTCCCATACCCATCTCTTTCATTGTATAGCTACCTAGCTTCGTCAATTTATTTAATCCTTTTCGACCGCCAATCGGTACAATATTTCCTTTACATTGACTACACGCCTTAACAATACTTTCAGAAAGATCGTAAGGTGCTCCCATCAAATCAACAATGACCATATCTGCATCAATAATATTTCCAACTAACTCATCTTTCTTATTTTTTTCTACCGTATTCCCAACATAAAATAATTTCAATTCAAACTGATCAGAGTATTTAGTCTTCACTTCATGACTTGCTTTTATAAGATATTTTAGAATAAGTCCAGATACAGAAACAACAACAATTTTCATTTCATCCACTCCTAAACAACAGACTTTGCATAGTATATTGATCGCTCTAATTCATGATGATCAACCTCAGTTGCATTAATCCTAAAAACACTTTTTAAAATTTCATGATCAATAACAGAATCTACATTACCCTCTGCAACAACCTGTCCATTATTTATTACTATTATTTCATCTGAATATCTTATTGCTTGATTTATGTCATGTAACACCATCACAACGGTAAGTTGATCATTGATATTCAAGCTTTTTATTAATTCTAATAATTCTAATTGATGACACATATCTAAATATGTTGTTGGCTCATCAAGTAATAATACCTTTGGCTTTTGAGCCAACGCCATTGCAATCCACACTCTTTGTTTTTCACCACCAGAAAGCGTACTCATCTTTCTATTTTCATATTCTTTAACTCCCGTTCGATTTAGTGCCCAATCAATAATTTCAGTATCTTCTTTAGTGCCACCACTCATCCAATTTGTATAGGCATAACGACCATAACTAACAAGTTCTCTTACACTTATATCAGTTGGACACACATAATGCTGAGATAATACTGCTATTTCTCTGGCATATTCTTTTGATTTGATTTTTGAAATATTTTTTCCTTCAAATGAAATTTTTCCCTTCTTTATCTTTGTATTTTTCGATATGGCTTTGATAATTGTACTTTTTCCAGAACCATTAGGCCCAATAATTGATACCATTTTCCCTTTTTTAATACTCAAACTTAAATCTTCTAAGATTATTTTTTCACCATAAGCAACTTTAATTTTATCAATCATTATAATATTAGTATCTCTACCCATCTTAAGCTCTCCTCAATAAATATAAAAAGAAAGGTGTGCCAAGCACTGCCATAACAATACCTACTGGAATTTCTATTGGATCAAAAGCCATTCGTGCAAATGTATCACAAAAAATAACGATACAAGCACCTAAAAACGCTGATGCAGGAAACAAATATTTATAATTTGATCCAACAATCATTCTTGCAGTATGGGGTACAATTAGCCCAACAAATCCAAGTAATCCCACCACTGATACAGCACTAGCTGCAAGTAATGCTGCAATCGCAGTAAGTCCTATGCGAACTCTTTCAACATTTAAACCTAATCCTCTTGCTACATCATCTCCCAGCACAAGAATATTAAGTTTATTTGCCATTATTAAAGCTAAAAAAAGACCAATAATAGTATATGGTAAAATAATTTCTACTTGTGGCCAACTCCTTGTAGAAAGACCACCTGCCATAAACATCAACGCCCCATGTACTTTTTCACTATTAAAAATCATAAGACCAGAAATACCTGCTCCAAAAAATGATGCAACCGCAACCCCTGCAAGTATCACGCGCATAGGTTGGATACCATTTTTCCATGCCAATATATATATAAGCATTGATGCAAACATTGCACCAATAAACGATACAGGTGCAAGTAAAAACTGATACTCTGGAAAAACAATTAATAAACAAATACCTGCTAACCCCGCACCTGCAGATATTCCAATAATCCCGGGATCTGCCAAGGGGTTTCTCATAACCCCTTGTAAAATCCCACCAGCAAGCGCTAGATTTATTCCGACTAGTCCTGCGACAATCGTTCTTGGAATTCTTATATTCCAAATAACCAATCTATTAGCATTCATTTCATTACTCATAATAGCTTTAATTATATCAGAAACACTAATATCCATTGCACCATAAATGTTACTAACAAAAAAACCTACTACCACCATGGCTGCAAAGAAAACAATTACAGATATCCTCCAATGACTACTCTTAGTTAGTTCCATTAACAAATACCTCTGGGTAAACAAATTTAGCCATAATTTCAATACCCTCTACACATTTTTCCCCGGCATTATACAAAAAGTATGTTTGTGGTAAAAAATGAATATTACCCTCTTTAACCGCTCTAAGTTCTCCCCAAATTGGATTTGATTGAATATCTTTTTTAAGCTTTTCATCTGCTACTTCCTGTGAACTTATCATTGTTGAAATTAAAATTACATCTGGATCAAATTCAACTACCTTTTCCATGCTAAATGGCATTGTTTCGCCACCCATTTTTGTTGGTTTTATACCTTCTGCAATATTCTTAAGTTTTAAAATCTTAGCAACATCACCAGCGATACTGTTTTCAAGTTTTATTGATACTTCTTGTGATGATAAATATAATACAGCAACTTTTTTAGGTGTCTCTGGTAATTTACTTACAATTTTTTCTTTTTTGGCTTCCATTCCTTTGATAATATTCTCAACTTTTTCTGTTTCACCCGTTATTTGAGCCATTATTCTTAATTTAGCTACTACATCGTCAAACGTCTTCATTCTTAATACAATAACAGGAATATTACTTTGATTTAAAATCGGAACTAATCTGTTATGTAGACCAAATTGTGCAATTACAAAATCTGGCTGTAATGAAACTAACTTTTCAACATTAATGTTATAAACTGCGCCTACATTTTCTAGCCCTTCGCATCCCTCTGGCAACGGACTACCCCCTTTTGGATCTGCCATTGCAATTGCTTTTCCACCAGCGGAATACAAAATACCCAAATACGTTCCAGAAATTGCTGCAATTTTTTCTGGTTTTTTATCCAAAGTAACCGTATTACCTAAATCATCTATAATTGTAATAACATCTTTTTTACTTTCTTCTAATTGTGTAGCTGCTTGCTTTTCCGTTTTACTACAACCCACTAATGTTAAACTTAACCCCAAAACAACCGTTAACAATAAAACCATTACTTTTCTCATTTTTTTTGCCTCCCATAGTCTTTTTTGAGATATTTGCATCTCTATTTTAGCTTATGTACTGTTAACTCGTAGATTTTTTAGAAACTAAATATAAATTCGCAATAAAAAAAAGCCTTAACACATGTTAAGGCTCAGATTATTACAAGATGTTAGGCTACCCCAAACCAAGCAGTTCAGCAATAAAGAAATGCATAGTTTATCATTAGCCTGAAACTTTTTCACTAAAAAGTTTCTCTTATAAATACCCTCTAAACACCCGTAGAGTTAACAGTATTCTTAAAACAGGCAGGTCTTCTGACTCATGAATCATCGTTTTTCTTTTCCTTCCCAGTTTCCCAGTGGATTTGATTAAGAAAAACTCCTCATTTTACAGCGGCGGGACCGTGTGGGATTTTCACCCAACTTCCCTTTTAAGCTCATCTATAGAGCACCTATTTTAAATATTCAATTTTCACTAATTATACACATCTAATATATAACATTCACATTTAGTATAACATCATTCAATTAAAAATGTCAATAAATTTATTGTAAAATTCAGCTCTAACGAGTAAAAATTTATCCAATCAATAAAACAGAAAATTTATCTCCATGTAAATGTTAAATTTTTTCATTCGTGTTCTGGGTTTTTTTTGAAAAAAGACTACAGCA
>JAGMES010000060.1 GCA_023128035.1 Halanaerobiales bacterium
ATATTTAAGAACAAAATCCAGAAGCATTCATTCGGAGGCTACAGTTGCCTGTTTTCTAAGGACAAGTATTTTTTGCATTATTGAAAAAAGCAGTCGATTTACCATAAGTAAAATAATTAAATCGAAGCAAGCAGAACCCTTGGATTATGAGGATTGGCTCGCTTCTTAGGTGTATAGAACTTTAGACTGTCCAGTCTTAGTCATTTTCACATAATTGATATATTCCATTTTCTCGCTGAAAAATCTTTTCACCTACCATCTCTCTTCGTATTGTGCAGAAGTCATCATGAAATTCAGTAATAATCAAATTCACTTCTTTTTCTGAATACACTCTGCCTTTTTCAAATTTTTTAGCAATCTCTTCAAGAATAATTCTTCTTTTTTTACGCTGTACTGGGATGGCTTTTAATTTACCATATTCTAAAAATGCATCAAGGACTTTTTTTCGGTATTGTTCGACCCTGGCTTCCTGTACTTTCTTTTCAATATCTTCAACATTAATTAATTCTTTTAAAGTCTTATCCAAAAGTTCTTTGCGAAGATGATATATAACATAATACTGTTCTTTTTCTGAATAAACAAAGCCTACATCTTCCAACTTTTTCAGATGAAAGGAGATAGTTGAAGCAGATAACTGTAACCTTTCTGCTAATAACTCGACATACAGGGGTTTTTCCATCAAAGCGTTAATAATCAATAGTCTTGAACGATCAGCAAGAGCCTTAAAAAGTTTGATCGATTTCAAATTACTCCCCTCCAAAAATTCTTTGATAATGTTCCTTAAAGATTTTCTTAACCTCTTCTGCCATATTTAACTTCTCCTGTTCTTTATGATAATCCTCTAATTTGCCAAACTCTTTATCTTTTAGAGCCTTCTCTTTCCAGGGAGCAGAAATTTTCTCAAAAAAGCTCATATAAGCAGCGTATAATTGTTCATGCTTATTTTCATATTGTGCAATATGTTCTTTAAGATGTGGAATTTTCAAGGCAACGTAGACATTCTGATAACTTGTATTGAACATCTTTTGAAAAATATCTACGACGTTACACTTGATCTTTCCAAGAATGAACTCATCCATACTGCCACCTTCTTTAGCTTTCAGTGCCTTTTGATTTAAATCCTTTATCACCTTATCCAAAGTTTCTAGATATTCTAGTTTGAGTTGTTCATTTTTTTTCATGATTATACCTCCTCAATAATTTTTATTTTGATATCTGTCAAATTAATTATAACAATCGAAATAGATTTTGTCAATCTAATTTTATGGTTATAGAAATATATTTATTGGTTAAATGCCGGTTTATGAAAGATAAAGATAGTTGAAAAATGTTCCTTAAAACATAAAAATCTCTCTGGAGGTTTATATGTTAAAACTTATAAGCTCAGAGAGATTTGTTATCTATTTTCTATATATGCCATTAAACGCAACCTTGCACCTAACTGCAAAATTTACTAATTTAACTTCTCTACCAATTCTAATCTTTCGCCATCAGGGCCAACGAAGAAAATAATCTTCATCTCTTCATTTACCTGTATTGGCTCATCATATAAGAACTCTACTTCCAATTTTTTGAGTCTTTTAACCTCGGCCTCAATGTCTTTTACTCGAAAAGCAATATGATCTATCGCTCCAACTTGACGAGTATTATATTCTCGATCTAGATACTGAACAAATTCGATCACTTGTGTACCCGCTTTTACAAAAACTAGCTTAACCTTCTCATCTTTATGACTATACATATACTCACATCCCAAAGCTTGGGAATAAAATTCTAGTGAGCATTCGCAGTCTTTAACCACTAAACCGATATGTTCTACATCAAACATTTGATACCCCCCTCTATTTTAGCCACGGATAACGATTATTTTTCAACCATCTTTTCATATTCAACCTAGAATTCAAAGAACCTTTATCTAAATAGAACAAAGCCCAAGAAGTTTTTCTCTCCTTGAGCTTTTATTTGTATTGAATATTAAAAGTTTTCTACACTAAGCTTATCAATCAACTTAATCGCTTCAACCACCATCTCTGGTGTTACTTCCATAGGCATATTTTTCATATCATTAGCATCACATGCTACCTTAGCAACTTTCATTAGATCTTCTTCGGTAAGGTCAGCGATTTCTGAAAGCTTAATAGGTACACCACATTCTTTTGATAGTTTTATCTCTGTCAAAAGTTCATCTTCGCTACGATTTTCTAATGCAAGAAGACAAAGATTGCCAAAACCCACTAGTAGTCCATGTCCGGTATGATGAGCTGCTGGAATATTTGTAAAGCCAAAATATACTGAGTGGGATGCGGCTCCTCTGCATTTCTCTCCACCTAAGATAGATGACATACCAGCATATAGAATAATTGCATCAATTACATACTCAAAGCTATCAGTAACTTCCTGCTTTTCAATAGCTTCTTTTGCCACTGGGCCAAACTCTTCAATAATCTCATAGCATATCTTTCCGTTAGTAATACCGCCGATTGTCCAACTTGTTCTCGGAATATTACTAGTAGTCGCTCTTAGTTCATACCATTTTGCTAATGTGTCACCCATACCTGCATAAAACCATTTTGTAGGTGCATTTACAATTATACTAGTATCAACAAATATACTAGTTGGGCAAGCGGAGTTTGGCGTATTCTCAACATAAACTCCCATATCATTGTGAATTATGGAAAGAGGTGTATATGCAGCACAAGTAGCAGCGATTGTCGGAACAGTAATACAAGGAATTTCACTCATATAAGCTGCAGCTTTTCCTGTATCTAAAGCTTTTCCACCACCTACTGTGATCAATAACTCAGCACCTTTTTCTTTGGCGATTTTGCTAATATTCTTGATGTTTTCCCAGGTAGTTTCACCACCATACCATTCAACTCCAACAACTTCTATTCCTGCTTCATTTAAAATTTTTAAGAGCTGTTCTTTTACAGCATTTAAAGCTTTCTTACCTCCGATAACTAATACTTTTTCTGCTATATCTCTACTAAACTGACCGATACCTTGTAATACTCCTTCTCCTCTATTATACGCGGATGGAATTTTTACATTTACTACCATTATAGTACCTCCAATTTTAAAAATTCATTTCCATCATTCTGGTAACTTTATATATGCACCGTCAATTGCAGATGCTGCAAATCGAGTATAAATGCCTAAAGTTCCTCTATTAAATCTGTGTTCAGGTTTTTTCCAATTTCTACGGCGTTCTTCTAAAATTATCTCAATTTCTTTTAATGATTTCTCTTCTCCAGCAATTCCAACAATATTTATGGAACGGTTATCAATATTTATTTCTATCAAATCTCCGTCTTCAACTAATGCTATTGGGCCACCTTCAACTGCTTCCGGAGAAATATGACCAATCGCTGGGCCTCTTGTAGCGCCAGAAAAACGTCCATCAGTAATTAACGCGGTAGATTTCATAAGCTCAGGATCAGAAGCTATGGCTTCAGTTGTATAAAACAGTTCTGGCATCCCTGATCCTTTTGGCCCTTCATAACGAATAATAATCACATCACCTGGTTTAATTTTTTTAGTAATAACCGCATCTAAACCTTCTTCTTCACTATCAAAAACTTTTGCCTTTCCTACAAAATTCCACATAGAAGGATCAACAGCAGAATGTTTTACTACAGCTCCCAAAGGAGCTAAGTTACCTTTTAAGATAGCAATTGCTCCAGCTGATTGAATAGGATTTTCTTTTTGTAAAATTACTTTTTCAGCTGCAGGCATACCTTCTGGTTTTTTATCCATATTCTTCAAATAACCAAATTCACCTAAATTAGCTAAATTTTCGCCTAAAGTTTTCCCAGTTACAGTCATGACATCGAGATGTAAAAACTCTTTAATCTCATTCATAATCTTAGGCACACCACCAGCATACCAGAAATATTGAGTAAAATACTGTCCACTTGGTTTTACATTTGCAAGAAAGGGAATCTTACGATGGATTTCATCAAACTTGTCTGCATCAATCTCTATTCCCAATTCATGTGCAATTGCTGGAATGTGTAATAAGGCATTGCTAGAACCTCCAATGGCTGCATGAACCATGATAGCATTTTCAAAAGCTTTTGGAGTTAGAATATCTTCTGGTGTAATTCCTAAATCGATTAACTTTAAAAGATATTCTGTTGAAACTTCTGCCATTTCTTCCAATATCGAGCTATTCGCTGGAATTAAAGCTGAGCCTGGTAAAGCTAAACCTAATGTTTCAGCAATTACCTGCATAGTTGATGCTGTCCCCATAAACTGGCAAGCACCACAAGTTGGACATGCATTCTGTTGAAAATACTTAAATTCTTCTTCACTAATTTCTCCACGCTGAAGCTTCACGCTGTATGTTCCAACTTCTTCCAAAGTGAGTCCATTTGGGCCTGGAGCCATTGCACCACCTGGAATATGAATCACTGGTAAATTAATTCTCGCAGCAGACATCAAATGAGCTGGAACAGATTTATCACATGAAGATATCAATAACATACCATCATATGGTGCTGCAAGAGCCTGAATTTCGACCATATTCGCAATCATTTCCCGGGAAACTAAAGAATAGTTCATCCCATCATGGCCTTGAGCAATTCCATCACAGATGTCAGAGACTGTTACAGGGGCTCCTTTACCATCATTTCCATCCACTGTCTCTACAGCAACCTTTACTAATCTATTTAAGTGAAAACTACCTGGATGTCCATATCCATAGGTGCTCCCGATCATAATCTGTTTTTTATCTAAATCTTCAATTCTCCAATCCATTCCCATCCGTAATGCATCAATTTCAGGGCCAATTTCTCTGATTCTTTGACTTCTTAACATATATAACACCTCTTCAGTAAAATGAGTAATATGAAAACAAGCAATCACTCAAAGTTCAAATGTGATTGCTTTTCAGTCCAAATTTTAAGCTAAATAATCTTTCACAATTTTTCTTGCTGCATCGGTAATGATACCCACATCCACAGAAATACTTATATATTTCACTCCAAGATCTCTATAAAAATGTGCTTTATCAACATTATCAGCAAATGTTCCGATCAAAACATTTGCTTTTGCTGCCTTTTCACAAACTTCTTTAATCTTTTCTACAACTAGCGGATGATCTACCTGACCTGGCAAGCCAAGGGAACTTGATAAATCATATGGGCCAATAAAAAGTACATCCAAGCCAGTGGTAAGAATCTCATCAAGATTTCTTATCCCTTCCATACCTTCTATGTGTCCAATTACCATTGTTTCTTCATTAGCACTAGCAAAATAATCCTTCTTATCTCTAGATGAATAATCTGCTGCTCGAACATATCTACATAATCCACGCTCTCCTACAGGAGTAAATTTAGCAGATTTGACTAACTTTAAAGCTTCTTCTTTTGTGTTTATCTGGGGAACCTGAACACCTGCCGCTCCCATATCCAATGCTCTTTGAACAAGACCTTCTTCATTAGCATAAATACGGATAATAGGAGCAACTCCTCTTAACTCTGCCGCTCTGATCAAATTTTGGCAAGTTTCAAAAGAATTTGGACCATGTTCAATATCTAAAATGACATAATCAAAACCAGCCAATCCAAATATCTCAACAACAGCAGGATCTGCTAATTTCATAAACGTTCCTAAAACAGAATTTCCTGCAACCATTTTTTCCTTTAAATTATTTTTCATGATAATCCCTCTATTTCTCAAAAGCTTGTTTTTCAGAAATAACTTTATTGTGAATTTCATTTAATAAATTTTGTCTGGTAGAACAAAGATGTTTAATCATCAGCTCAGCTGCCAATTCTTTATCCTTAACTTTAACAGCTTCTAAAATATCTTTATGATCTTTTGCAGAACTTTCTTTCCCTTTAGGAATTTCAACAATAATCTGACCCAATGTTTTAATCATATTAATTAAAACTACATTTTGAGTAGCCTCAAAAATTATGATATGAAATTTCTCATCAGGCTCTAAATATGGTTTACTCTCTTCAAGACGTTGAAGCATCTCTTCTACGCATTTTTCTAATTCTATTAATTGTTCTGGTGTTATCCTCTCTACTGCTAATTTAATTGCTTCTGGTTCTATGATTAGTCTTGTTTCCAATACGCTAAATCTGACATCTTCTAAATAAAAAGACATCAAATTTAAAGAGCTCAAACCTCGATCGTAGCTTTGTGAGATATAATAACCTTCTCCTGGATTTGACTCAATTAATCCTAAAACAGATAAGGATTTCAAAGCTTCACGTAATGACATTCTACTAGTACCAAACATCTCTGTCATTTTACGTTCGGAAGGTAGACGATCACCAGGTTTTAACTCTCCTTTCAAAACACTTTCTTTAATTTGTTCCATAATTTTTTCATAAATTAGAGGTTTCTTTAATTTTTCAAACACCGAACTCATCCTTCCATCTGCTTCTCTAACCTAATAAATTAGGAATGAACAATACTAGTTGTGGGAACATAATTAACAACGCTAAAACTACTAATAAAGTTAATAGGAAGGGAATAATTGATTTAACTAATTGTTCCATCTTTATATCTGCAACACCGCAAGCAACATATAAAACTGTACCTACTGGCGGAGTAATCAAGCCTATCCCTAAGTTAATAGACATCAAAACTCCAAAATATACTGGATCAATTCCTACCGATTGTACAACAGGTAAAAGAATTGGAGCAAGAATCAGCATAGCAGGAGTTAAGTCCATAACAAATCCAACCAAAAATAGTAATACATTAGCAAGCAATAAGACTCCCAATGGAGATGTGGTAATAGATGTTAATAAATCAGCTAATTCGAAAGGCACCCGAGCAATAGTTAACAACCACGCTGTAACCATAGCCATACCACATAAGAATAATACTATTGCAGTAGTCCTTGCAGTATTTAACATAATTTGCGGGAGATCTTTAATTTTTACCTCTTTATACACAACTAAGCCTAAAATTAATGATACTAACGCGGCTATAACTCCTGCCTCAGTCGCAGTAAATACTCCGCCAAGAATACCACCAACAACGATAAATGGAATAACTAATGCAAGCCAAGCACTTTTGAAAGTTTGCCAAACTCTTTTTATACTAAATTTTTGCTTTTCTACACCATCAAGAATACCATATCCATGTTTTTTACTTGTAAAATAGGTTGTGATCATTAACGCTACACCGACCATAATACCTGGAATAATACCACCTAAGAACAAACGTGCAATCGAGGTATTTGTTATAATACCATATAAAATAAATGGTATACTAGGAGGAATAATAATTCCAATTACGGCAGATGAAGCAGTAATAGCAGCAGAATAATCAGCAGGAAATTTTTGTTCAATCATTGGTGGAACTAATAAACCACCAATTGCTGCAGTATCAGCGATAGCGGAACCAGATATTCCACCAAAGAACATACTAGCAAGGATATTAACATGACCTAATCCTCCAGTAATATACCCAACTAGTGCATCAGCGAAATTTACTAATCTCTTGGCAATTCCTCCTCTATTCATGATCTCGCCTACAAACATAAAAAATGGGATTGCCAATAACGGAAAACTATTCATACCTGAAACCATTTTCTGTGCTAATACCATAAAAGGCATATCCATTGCTGACATAATCGCCAGATTTGATAAACCCAAACTAAAAGCTACAGGAATACCGAGTAAAACAAACAAAAATAATGTTCCTAAAAAAAGCCAGAGCATTGATATTCACCCCTCAACCTTTACTTTAATTCACTTATTAATTCTTGCACATGTTCGCTAATTTTACTAATATTTATTAAAACCATTAAAGCTGCACTGATTGGAACAATCATATAGATAGTTTTCATTGGTATATATAAAGCCGGAGAAACATTAGTCGCTGAAGTTGCTACATACCATCCATAGTAAGTTAAAAAAGAAACGACAATCAAAATTCCTAAATCACCTATCAATCTAAAGATAAGTTTAATCTTTTGTGATGGCATTTTTTCTACAATAAAATCTAAACCGATATGTTCATTATCTACATAGGCTAGAACTGCTCCTAAGAAAGATATCCATATAAAAATAAAACGGGATAATTCATCTGCCCAACCTAACGAACTATTTAATACATATCGACTAAATACATTCATTCCAACGATTAAAAACATCACAACAATCAAAATCAAAATAATTGCTTTATAGGCCAATCCCGCCGTCCTGATGAAACCTTTCATTTTTCACTCCCCTTACTTAAGAAGATCCATGTAGAGGGTTTATGCCCTCCACATGTTATATTACAAATTAGTTCTTGCTCATGAATTCTTGAACTTGCTTGAGAACATCGTCTACTAAGTCAGCACCGATTTCGTTCTTGAATTGATCATAAACAGGCATAACAGCTTTTTGGAATGCAGCTTTTTGCTCAGTAGTCAAGATAGTAACAGTCATCTTAGTCTTCAATTCTTCTAAATACTCAGCAT
This sequence comes from Halanaerobiales bacterium, assembly GCA_023128035.1. The sequence goes on from JAGMES010000060.1 coordinate 8,435, forward strand.
TCATCTTTCTGTTGATTTCACGGTTATGAGCTGTACCTTTAACAGCAGCATCTTTAACTACTTTTTGAAGATCTTCAGGAAGCTTATCCCAGAATTTCTTGGAGATCATCAAAACAAATGGAGAATAAACATGACCAGTGTCAGTTGTATATTGCTGTACTTCAAAGAAGTTTTGCAGGTAGATAGTTCCCCATGGATTCTCTTGACCATCAACAACACCTTGCTGCATAGCTGAGAATAATTCACCAAATGCCATTGGAGTAGGGTTAGCGCCCATAGCTTTCCAAGCAGCTAAGTGCATTGGGTTTTCCATAGTTCTAACTTTTAAACCTTTTACATCTGCAGGAGTTACAACTGAATGCTTGCTGTTAGTTAACTGACGATATCCATTTTCCCAGTAAGCCAAACCTATTAAACCAATTTCAGACATTTGATCTAATAAAGATTGTCCAATAGAACCATCTAATACATAATCAGCAGCCTCATTTGTTGGGAACAAGAATGGTAAGTCAAATACTTTAAAACCAGAGATAAATGGAGCAATTGGAGCAGTAGATGGACAAGTCATCTGTTGAACACCTAATTGTAATGCTTCCATCATTTCACGGTCATCACCCAATTGACTGGAGTGATATATAGAAATTGAGATTTCACCATTAGAATTCTTTTCAACTAATTCTTTAAAATATTCAAGGGACATATATTGAGCAGATTTATCATTCAAACCGATACCTACATTAATTTTGTACTTTGCCTTAGCCATACCCATTAAACTCATACTAAAAACCAAAACTAAAGCTAATAAAATTGTTACAAAACTTTTAAATTTCATCTTTCGTCCTCCTCAAATTTTTAATGTTGTGCATTGCTTGTAATGAAGATGAAACATGATTTTTCTATAAACCACCTCCTGAATTAGGTGTTTATAATAACCCATTGGGTTATAAACCAACAAAAATTTTACCACTCTGCTATTGTACCATCTGCATTTCTCCAGATCGGGTTCTTCCATGTATGACCTATTTCAGCCATATTGCGAACCTTTTCTTCATTTACTTCAATCCCCAATCCTGGGCCTTGAGGGATGTTAACATAACCATTTTCGTATTTAAAGACTTCTGGATTCTTTAGATAATCCAAAAGATCATTACTCTGATTATAATGAATTCCCAGACTTTGTTCTTGAATAAATACATTTGGCGTACATCCATCCAATTGTAAGCAAGCTGCTAAACTTATTGGCCCTAACGGACAATGAGGAGCTACTGCTACATCGTAAGCTTCAGCCATAGCTGCTATCTTTCGAACTTCTGTAATACCCCCGGCATGAGATAAGTCAGGTTGAATTATATCCACACATCCTTGAGCTAACACATGTTTAAAATCCCAGCGTGAGAACAATCTCTCTCCTAAAGCAATCGGAATATTTTGCGGTAAATTTGCCAACGCTTCATAATTTTCAGAAAGAACAGGTTCTTCAACAAACATAAGTCTATATGGTTCTAATTCCTTTAAGAGAACTTTTGCCATTGGTTTATGGATTCGCCCGTGAAAATCAAGTGCAATCCCAAAATCTTCACCAACCATCTCTCTTATGATGGCTACTCGCTTTAGAACTTCAGTAACTTTCTCATTACTATCGATAAAATGCATCTCTTCTGAAGCATTCATTTTGACTGCTTTGAATCCTAAGTCCTTTCTTCTTCTTGCCTCTTCAGCTACATTCTCAGGGCGGTCGCCACCAATCCATGAATAAACCATCACTTTATCTCTTGCCTTTCCACCTAATAAATCATAAATCGGTGCATTGTAATATTTACCCTTAATATCCCATAAAGCTTGATCGATCCCTGCTATAGCACTCATTAATATAGGTCCACCTCTATAAAAGCCACCTCTATATAATGTTTGCCAATGATCCTCGATATGTAGTGGATTTTTACCGATTAAGTATTCACTTAACTCTTTAACAGCAGCCTCAACTGTATCTGCTCGTCCTTCTACTACCGGCTCACCCCAACCTACTATTCCTTCATCAGTGGTTATTTTTAAAAATAGCCAGCGTGGAGGAACCTTAAATAATTCTAAATTTTTTATTTTCATCAAGCTTCACCTCTGTCTTTTAACTAATTGTGTTTCGTAATATGAAACCATGTTTCGAAATGTGTTTAAAAAAATATATTTTTTCGCATGTTGGTATGCTGGTCATACCAGCTTTAATAATTATATTCTATATAACATGAAAAATCCCTTCTTGTTATTAAAACTTTTTTCGATAATAATTAATTTTATGAAAATTTCGATTATATTATAATCGCATGTATAAAATTTGATGTTTTCCGTTCGTATTGCTTCGTTTTTTCAGTCTAAAAGAAAGAAAACATATTTCATGCAAAATGAGTCTTTATGCTTTTCCCCTCAAAAAAATATATAAACTTTCGTGATAAATTTGACACCGTGTTTGAAGGTGGTACATACTTAAAAATAAGCGACGCCTTAAGCCAGCTCGAAACCATTTACATACGCTACAAGGATTAACCTACTCCTAACACAATCTCTTCATGAGTAAATAAAACTTATCGCAGAGCTGACTTTTTGAAGGAGCGTTTTTTAAGTATGTACCACCTTCAAACACGCGCTCAAACTTACTCGCAAAAGTCGTTTTCTTATTTTTTCCCTATTTTTTATATCCAAATGAAGCCGAAATCCTCCCTGAATAATCAACTACCAATTGTGATAATTTCTGAACTCTCTCTTCTGTCATTCGAGTTACTGGACCAGAAATACTAAAAGCCGCCATAATTTTGCCATCATAATCGAAGACTGGCCCGGCAATACATCTAATATCTCTCTCCTGTTCTTCATCATCAATACTATACCCCTGCTCTTTAACCATCTCCAAATGTTTTTTTAATTCTACAGGATCAGTAATCGTAGTTTCTGTATAATAAGTTAATTCCTTTTGTTCAATCATTTGATCTGTTACTTCCTCAGGAGAATAAGCAAGCAATATCTTTCCAAGACTGGTACAATGAGTTGGCACCCGTCTACCGATCTTAGAATACATCCGAATCACTTCTGAACTTTCTACCTTATCAATGTAAACCACTTCATAATCATCTAAAATCCCAAGATGAATCGTTTCTTTCGTCTCACGCATCAACTCTTCTAAATATGGTTTTACCTTACTACGCAAATCCATCTTATGAAGCACTGAACTTCCAATTTCAAATAACTTAAGACCAACAGTATAATTATTACTTTTAACATCCTGTTCCACATATCCTCGATAACACAAAGTAGAGAGCAACCTATGAACTGTACTTTTATGTAAACTCAAACTCTGGCTTAACTCTGTAACACCTACAGGTTCTTCTGCTTCAACCAATTTTTCTAAAAGATTTAAAGCTCTATCAAGAGATTGAACCACCTGCGTGGATTTATGTCCATTTTTCATCCTCATCTCCCTCTCTATTGAAATTCGGCAAAACACATTACCTAATCTACATTATAAAACATAATATAGAAAAAAACAATTAAAATGAAGGGAAAGTCCTCCGACTTTCCCCTTTTCATGTTTAATGAAAATTGAAATATCTACCGCTTAACTCTTCCTGAAGCATTTCCTCCAGCCAAAGACTCTACTTCTTTAACAGTAACATGATTATAATCTCCAGGAATAGTTTGCTTCAAACATGACGCCGCAGCACCAAATTCAGCACAAGCCTGTAAGTCCTTACCAGATAATAGTGAATAAATCAATCCACCAGCAAATGAATCTCCTCCACCAACTCTATCAACAATATGAACGTCATACTTAGTTGACTTTACAAACTCTTTTCCATCATATAATACTACTAACCAGCCATTTTCAGAAGCAGTTATACTTTCACGAAGATGACTACCTACCATCTCCAAATCAAAACGATCCATCAACTGTTGAGCTACATCTTTAAATCCATCTACATTTAATTTTCCACCAACAATATCAGACCCACTTTTAATACCAAATACCATCTCAGCATCTTCTTCATTAGCAATAACAACATCTACATATTCCATGAGCTCACTCATTACTACGCCAGCACGCTCTTTGCTCCATAATTTTGCACGATAATTTAAATCACAGCTAACTTTAACTCCATGTTTTTTAGCAGCTTTTACAGCTTCTAAAGTTACTTCTGACATACTTTCACTCAATGCAGGAGTAATACCAGTAAAATGGAACCAATCTACATCTTTATAAATTTCATCCCATGGAAATTCTCCTAATTTCCCTTCAGCAATCGCAGAATGTGCACGGTCATAAATTACATTAGAAGAACGTTGGCTTGCACCATTTTCACAATAATAAATACCAAGGCGACTTCCTCCACGAATAATCGAATCAGTCTTAACCCCATAACGTCTAAGTGAATTCAGCGCAGCTTGTCCTACTGGGTTTTCAGGAAGTCTTGTTACAAAATGAGATTCAAGACCATAGTTAGCTAACGAAACACTTACATTCGCTTCGCCACCACCATAAATTACATTAAAAGTATCAGCTTGCACAATGCGATTATAATCAGGAGGTGTAAGTCTTAACATAATTTCTCCAAAAGTTACTACTTTCTTTGCCATAGTTATCATCCTCTCATTGTAATAAGATTTTATAATTCTTCTCTTGCAGCTTTTATCCGTTTAATAAATTCTTTAGCTGTTTTAGTTATTTGGTCATAATCACCTGTTTTAGCACCTTTGGTCAATGCACTACCTACTCCTACAGCAAAACTTCCAGCTTTAATCCATTCAGCAACATTATCGACACTAACACCACCAGTAGGCATTAGTGGAGCTTGAGGTAATGGTCCCTTAATAGCTTTAATAATTTTTGGTCCAAAAAGAGTAGCAGGAAAGATTTTTACTACATCTGCGCCATATTCCATTGCACGTACAACTTCTGTTACACTCATCGCACCAGGCATAACTACTTTCTGATACCTTTTACATAATTTAATAGTTTCCTCATCCAAAGATGGAGCAACTATATATTCAGCTCCAGCCAATAAGCATGTGCGAGCAGTCTCAGCATCAAGTACTGATCCTGCACCGATTAAAATCTCATTATTTTTGTAAGTTTGTGCCAGCTCTTTAATTACATCAAGAGCACCAGGCACTGTCATCGTAATTTCAATCGCTTCAACCCCGCCTGCTTTTACAGCTTCCGCAATTTTAATAGCCTGTTCAGGAGTTTCAGCTCTAACCACTGCCACGATTCCTGATTCTTCGATTCTCTTTAAAGTATCAATTTTTGAAAGCACAATAGAATCCTCCTTTATTGTTTCACAATGCAAAACAGTGTTTTGTTTTTGTATTATACTACTTCTCTTTCTTACTGAAGATTCCTTCTTTTATTAAATTTTTTTTTACAACAAAGGAAAATTACCGTTAGTGGAGAATTAAGTATAGATATTGCAATATTTATTTCCATTTTAGAGAGGTGTAAATAATGGATTTATTTCAAAAGTGTAGTGAATTTACTGAAGCAAAAAAAATGATGGCAGCAGGACTTTATCCGTATTTTCATGAATTACAATCAAGTCAAGATACTGAAGTAACTATGAGTAATAAGTCTAATGTATTAATGATCGGTTCTAATAATTATCTAGGGCTCACCAGTGATCCAAGAGTTAAACAAGTTACCATTGAAGCTACAGAAAAATATGGAACTGGATGCTCTGGCTCTCGTTTTTTAAACGGTACTCTCGACCTACATATTAAATTGGAAAATGAATTGGCTAGATTTATGAAAAAAGAAAGCGCTTTGCTCTTCTCTGCAGGATTTTTAGCTAATCTTGGAATCATTTCCGCAATTGCTACAAAAGGAGAATATATTCTCTGTGATCGAGCTAATCATGCAAGTATTTATGATGGTTGTCGCCTTTCCTTTGCCAAACTACTAAAATATAATCACAATGATATGGAAGATCTCGAAAAACATTTGAGTAGACTTGGAAACGAAAAGCCTAAACTTATCATTACTGATGGAGTATTTAGTATGGAGGGAGATATTGCTAATCTTCCTAAGATTGTCCGCTTGGCTAAAAAATATAATGCTAGAATTCTTGTCGATGACGCTCATGGAATTGGTGTATTCGGGAAAAATGGTCGAGGAACTGTAGAACACTTTGGATTAGAAGATGAAGTAGATATGATTGTAGGTACGTTCAGCAAATCATTTGCATCTATGGGAGGATTTTTCGTTGGCTCAGAATTAGCCTCTCATTATATCAAACACTTTTCTAGACCATTAATTTTTACAGCTAGCATACCACCTGCATCCACTGCTGCTGCATTAAAAGCTTTAGAAATAATTGAAACAGAACCAGAACGCCGTGAACATCTACTAAAGATATCTGATCGTTTCCGTGCTGGTTTGAAAAGTAAAGGTTTTACTGTGAAAGATGGTATTACCCCGGTAATACCTATCTTTGTAGGAGATATGGAGAAAACTTTCTATGTATGTAAACTACTTTTCGAAGCTGGTGTATATGTTAATCCAGTAGTAGCACCAGCAGTTCCAGCTGATGAAACTATGATTAGAACAAGTCTGATTGCAACTCTTACTGAAGAACAGATCGACCGAGCAATCGAGGTCTTTACTGAGGTAGGTAGAAAAGTTGGATTAATCTAAAAAGCATATGCTTATTTGCATATGCTTTTACTATTTATCTATTCCATAAAAGATGCGTGTCATCTTTTCTTTCACTCTATCGGAAACAATTCTTTGAACTAAAGGAAACTTAGTAGATAGAAAGTCCCCAGCAGGATAACGTGTTCGGGGATTTTTTTTATTTATCACATGCCAGACTTTATTCGCTATAACAGTAGGGCCAGGAGCTTTTTGCATATTCTCATCAATCACTTTCCAACATGGATCTGACCATTTTTTGTAAGGTGATTCATCTAATACCGCAAACTCAGTCACATCATTAAAATTTGTTTTTATATCTCCAGGTTGGATAGCGACAACCTTTATACCAAAAGGTCGTAGTTCCTGACGTAAACCTTCAGTTAAAGCTTCCAGAGCAAATTTACTTGCTGAATAATGAATTTGAAAAGGAATCACAAAAACTCCTGCGAGTGAAGTAATGTTTATAATTAAACCTTCTCTTTGTTTACGCATTGTAGGAAGTACTGCCTGAATTACTCGTAATGCTCCAAAATAATTGGCATCAAAGATTCTTTTAGCATCCTCAACAGGAAATTCTTCTGCTGAACCGTAAACTCCATAACCAGCATTGTTAATCAAAATATCAATTTTTCCTGCTTCTTTAAAAAATTCTTCTACCCCTTTCCTAACAGATTCATCATCTGTCACATCCATCTGAATGAAATGAACATTCTTCTGAAGCTCTTTCGATAAATTCTGAACTTTTGAAAGATTACGAGTGGTTCCCCAAACTTCAAACCCCTTTTTTGATAGCATTAATGCAATCGTTGCTCCAATCCCAGATGATGCTCCAGTGATTAAAACATTTTTACCAATATTGCTTCCCTTTTGCATATTCGATTCGTCTCCTTTCATAGTTAGGCAATTCCATTTTATAATAATCTCCATATAATCGTCAAGAAAAATACTCTTTTTTCGGCAACTAAATCTACATCTCTCATTAATAGTCATGCAAGAAACTATGAACATTCAAAAAAAAGAATCCATCTTTAAAATCAGAACTTTCTACTCCTCTTTTTAGGTGGTCTAGTCTCTCGGCTAGGAAGTAGGATACACTATATTGGACTTGTCTGGTATATTCTTGAGATGAAAGGTTCAGGCTTTGCTGTTGGAACTGTTTTACTAGGAATCTGTAATTCTCTCTTTAACCCTGCTATTGGTGCAAGTATTCCTAACCTCGTTAAAGATGAACACCTGACCCAGGCGAACTCACTAGAACACTTGAGCATGAATGTTACTGGAATGGCTGGCCCGGCATTAGGAGGAATCTTAATAGGTCTCTATGATATTTCTGGCGTATTCATGATCAATGGAATCTCATTTTTGATCTCTGCTCTCTCTGAAGTCTTTATAAAATTTCCACCACAACGAAACACAAATAAAGATAAAAAGATCACATTTTTTGCAGATATTAAAGAAGGCGTGTCCTTTATTTATAAAAAAAAAGCTCTATTCCATCTGATGTTTGCCTGTCCATTTGCTAATTTTCTTTATGCTGGTTGTGGCACGGTTGCAATGCCTCTAATTGCACGAAATGCTCTTGGCGTATCAGTGATGGAATTTGGGCTCATTGAAGCAGCCTGGCCAATTGGTGCCGCTCTTGGAGGACTTATTCTAACCATGTTACCTGAATTTAAAAAAGCTTTTAAAATTTTCACAGTTTCTTTATCTATACAAACATTATTTTTTTCTGCAGTTGGAATTATCATATTACCAAAAGTGATTACTGCAATAGGAGTCGATTTTTCAATGCTTTCTGTGATCATTTTATTTATTATCGCTGGTATATTTAATGCGTTTGTCAATATACCCATTTTTGTAATTTTCCAGCGTATGATTCCTGATGAAATCCGGGGAAGGATTTTTGCTTTACTCGGTACACTATCTCAAGGGCTAGTCCCTGTTTCTATCGGACTCACTGGTATAATTGCAGATCTTATTTTACCAAATTATATCTTTATGTTTGCTGGGATAGGCATGATTGTTATAATTATTAATTTTATCATGAAAAAAGAAGTAAGAGAAATATAGATAATATAACAATGACCCACAGATTCAGCATCATTAAAGCTAATCTTTGAGTCATTGTTATATTATAAAAGATTGAGTTGTTCCAAATCGTTTCTTAAATTTTCAGCATCTTTAAAATGAATAGCATTAATTCCTAATTCTTTCGCAACAGCTATATTATCTAGGTTGTCATCAATAAAAACACTTTTTTCAGGCTCACAATTCTCATTTTTTAAAATCCATTTATAAAAATCGGGATCAGGTTTTGCAAAACCGATTATGTGTGAAGCATATACTTTATCAAAAATATCATAATCTTTACGAGAATTATGTACCTCAAAGTGAGAATCTATAGTATTCGTCCCTGCAATCACTCGAAACTTTTTCTTTAAATTAGTGATGATTTCCATGGTCCTGTCATTTCGCTCAGGCTGGAAAAACTTTTTCCATAAATCTTCATTTACATCCTTCTCTGATTTATTAGAAAACTCTCCCCAAAAATTTTGTGAAGATATCTCACCAATCTGTAATCGCTGAACATTGTTATCCACAATCTCGTAAAACTTTTTTTTATCTATCTGTAAAAAATCCAGAATATATGGGAAAACAGCAGTGTTCTCACATACTACACCACCCATATCAAAAATGATCAGTTCCATCCTCATCCCCCTTCCATTAATCCTTAAGTTTTGGGTCTAAAGCGTCTCTTAGCCCATCACCCAAGAGATTAAAAGCCAACACTGTAAACATAATTGCTATCCCTGGAAAAGTAGGTACCCACCATGCTTGACGGATTACTGTTCTACCTTCACTTAACATTCCTCCCCAGGAAGGTGTTGGAGGTTGAACTCCAAGGCCTAAAAAGCTTAATGAGGATTCGGAAATAATTGCACCTGCCATACCTAAAGTAGCCAATACTATTACTGGAGATATCGCATTTGGCAAAATATGTCTAAAAATTATTTTCATATCAGGAGCACCCAAAGACCTTGCACCTTCAACAAATTCCTGTTGTTTTAATGATAAAAATTCTCCACGAACCATCCGCGCATAACCTACCCATGATACCAATGAAATGGCTAATATTACATTAAACAAACTAGGCCCCAAAACTGCAACTAATGCAATTGCTAAAAGAATACTTGGAAACGCCAAAAGAATATCCACTATTCTCATCAATAAGTTATCAATCCATTTGCCATAATATCCAGCAATAGATCCAATTAGGACACCAATAGTTCCAGAGATTCCTACTGCTACTAATCCTACCAATAAAGAAATTCTGCTACCATAAATCATTCTACTCAAAATATCTCTACCTAGTTTATCTGTACCAAACCAGTGAGCTTTACTTGGAGCATCTAATTTATTTCTAAGGCTTATTTTGGTTGGTTTATATGGACTAATATATGGTGCTAAGAGAGCCAATAGAACAACTGCAATGATGATAAATAAACCTACCATAGCTCGACGGTTCTTTTTCAATCTCCGCCAAACGATGGCCCATTGATTTTGTGATTTTATCTTTTCTGCCATAGTCCATCCTCCTTTATTCAAAATTAATCATAGCGTATTCTTGGGTCTATAAAAGAATATGTTAAGTCAATTACCAAGTTTGCCATCAGAATAGAGAATGCAATAATTAAAGTTACTCCCTGAACCACTAGATAATCTCTTCTAAAGATGGAATCAACCATCAATCGTCCAACCCCCGGACGACCAAAAATGGTTTCTGTAATAACTGCTCCTCCTAAAATAAATCCTAAACGGAGACCAATGATAGTTATAACTGGAATGAGTGCATTTCTTAAAGCATGTTTATAGATAACAACTTTTTCAGACAAACCTTTGGCCCTAGCAGTTCGAACGAAATCTTTTCTGATCACTTCCAACATGCTAGAACGAACCAATCGAGTTGTTAACGCTGCTCCAGATGTACCCACAGTTACAGCTGGTAATATAAGATGTTTCCAAGTTCCCACACCACTTGCTGGAAGCCAGCCTAGCTTTAAAGAAAATAATAAAATCAACATCATACCTAACCAAAAGTTTGGCATAGATACACCTAATAGCGCACCAACCATGCCTAGATCATCAACCCAGGTATTCTGCTTAACTGCCGAGATTATTCCTACAGGAAAAGCTATTAAATAAGAGATAATCATCCCTACTACGCTCAATGTTAACGTATATCCTAGCCGTGCACTTATTAACTCCATAACTGGTTTACGAAAATAAAGTGAATCTCCAAAATCTCCATGGATTGCTCCACCTATGAAACGAAAATATTGCACATATATAGGATCATTTAAACCCAAAACATCTCTTACTTGATCTATCTCAGATTGTTGAGCATATTCTCCTAACATAATTTGTACTGGATCACCTGGTGTTAAATGCATTAAGGAAAAGACAATTAATGAAACCCCAATAACAACTGGAATCATTTGTAAAAGTCTTTTAATAATATAATTTGTCACATCCCATCACCTTTTCCTTTCCAAAAAGAAGTAGGGGGAGATATTCTCCCCCTCCCAAACTCTTTAAACTTAATCTTCGAAATAAACATCTTTCAGATTAGCTAAAATAGTTACTGGATATGGTGCAGGTTCGAAACCTACAATACCTTTTCTGTATGCTGCTAGATCAGGTTTAGAATATAAGAAGATCATTGGAACATCATCAGTAAGCAACTTATAAGTTTCCTTTGTATAGATCTCTCTCATCTTTGGATCTAAAGATGCCCGACCCTTTTCGATCAAGGTATCTACTTTTGGGTTGGAATAATACATCCGATTTGCTCCACCTTTTGGAGGAGTCATTTCGGAATGGAAGAACCAATATCCGTCTGGATCAATAATACCATACCAGCCTAAGAGATAAATTTGAGCTTGACCTTCTTTAACATCCTTATAGAATGTACCCCACTCAAGAAGTTCAATCTCAGCATTAATATTTGCTTCTGCAAGCATCTCTTTCATGATTTCAGCTAATTCCTTACGACCACTACTAGTCTTAATAACTACATCTGCGCCACCTGCAAGACCTGCTTTGGATAGCATTGCTTTTGCATTGTTAAGACTATATTCATATTTATTAATAGCACTGGATTTAGCCATTTCTTTTGCAAGATAATGTCCACCTGGTAGCGGAACATAAGTACGTACACCTTCAAAATAATCAGTAATTGCTTGTTTATCCAATGCATATGCAATCGCTTTTCTTAAGTATTTGTTATCTACAGGTTCATTAGTAACATTGAAACCAATGTATTGATAGTTTGTACCAGAAGCTGAAGCTAAAACTAAATCAGAATTATTTTCAATATTTACAAGATCATCTTCTGTAATGGACATCAATACATCAATGTTACCAGTTTCAAGTTCAATAACACCTACTGCACTCTCTGGAAGTGGACGGTAAACAACTTTATCAATGTTTGGACGTCCCTCAAAATATTCATCATTAGCTTCTAAAACAGTTTCTTGTTCAATAATCCGACTTACAAACTTGAATGGACCAGTACCCACTGGATTATCCGCAAAATCTTTACCAGCTTTCTCAGCAATATGCTTTGGAACGATACCTAAGTTCATATTTACTAAGAAAGGTGCAAAAGGTTCCTTAAGCTCAAAAGAAACTGTATAGTCATCAATGATTTTGATTCCTACAACTTCATCAGCTTCACCACTAATGAATTCTTCAGCACCAACAATCTGCTTATAATTTCCAGACTTAGGACTAGCATTCTCTGGGTTTAAAACAGATTCAAAAGTATATTTAACATCCTCAGCAGTTAATTCATGACCATCATGGTATTTAACTCCTTCTTCTAAATGGAAAACATAAAGGGTTGGTTCTGGATTTTCATAAGTAGCTAAACCTGGCTCAAACTGAATATCTTTATTCAGCTCAATTAATCCATCGAAAATCTGACTAGAAATGTACATACCAGCTGTTGATGTAACATATCTTGGGTCTAAACTAGTTGCATCTGAACCTATACCAATTCTAATTGTACCACCAGTTTTCGCAAAACTAACTGCGCTACCACTCATAAGTAATGCCATGACTAAAATTAACATTAAGATGTTCTTTTTCAAAATAGTTTCCTCCTTTGATATACCTTCTACTAGAGCATTAATGTTTTCTTCTACCACTGGCCCTCCTTTCAAAAGAATTAAATGGTTAAGTTGTCTACTTGTCTATACCATATTTCTATACATAACCTAAATATTCCTGCTTAATAATCTGAATAGTTCTACTTTTTCATAAATTATTTTAGTTTGATTAAGAATAAACCTATCTAAATTTGAATAATAGCTTTAATAATAAAATTCAACATTATATGCTGAATTTCCTTTCGAAATGCTAAATGTTTTTAATATTTTATTATTTAGATTTGTCATATTTTTTTAAAAACCAAGTAGAAGGCAGTATCGATTTTTGTCACCTCCATTCACAATCCACTTTTTGATATCCACAAAATACATTCTATTGAACATATAAATAGCCCACTAGATTAATGTAACCTAGTGGACTATTATAGTAAAATTGAAAGTTAAAATTTAACTTTAACAGGGATCAAACTCTGAATTGCTGTACCATCTCCAAGCTGACCATCGTAATTATAACCCCAAGCCCAGATAGTTTTATCTGACTTTATTGCTATACTAAAGTAATTACCTGCATCAATTGATACAACATTTGTTAAGTTGCTAATTTGTACTGGGACACTTCTATAAGTTGTTGTACCATCACCAAGTTGACCTTGGTGGTTATATCCCCATCCCCATACTGTTCCATCTGATTTTAATGCCAAACAAAAATTAGAAACTAAAACTATATCAATAACATCTGTTAAACCTGGAACCTGTACAGGAATTGGACTATTTGAAATTGCATCATTTCCTATGTGCGAACCCCATGCCCAAACTGTTCCATCTGGTTTTAATGCCAAAGAAGTAAATGTTCCTGCAGCTAAAATAGCTACATCCGTCAAATTTTGAACTTGAACTGGTTCATATCTATTAATCGTTGTACCATCTCCAAGTTGACCTGAGACATTAAATCCCCATGCCCAAACTGTTCCATCTGCTTTTTGTGCTAAACAATGCAATCCTCCAGTAGCAAAATTTGTAACATTCGTTAAATTGTGGACTTGTATTGGTGTATAACTATCAACAGTAGTACCATTTCCTAACTGACCAAACACGTTTTCTCCCCAAGACCATACAGTTCTATCCGACTTAAGCACCATAGAGATGTTATCACCTGCAATAACTTCTATAACATCACTTAAGTTTTGTACTTGTATTGGCAATGAACTACCTAATGTGGTACCATTTCCTAACTGGCCCGATCTATTATGTCCCCATGTCCATACTGTGCCACCATTTTTTAATCCAATTGAATGGGAGTGTCCTGCTTTTATATTAATAAAATCTATAAAATTTAAATTTTGAACTGGTTCGTATTTATCTGTTGTAGTACCATCTCCAAGTTGACCTCTGAAATTATCTCCCCATGCCCATATATTATTAGAATCTTCTAAAACAAAACAGTGGTTACCACCAGCTGAAATTGATGGACCTAAGTTTTTAACTTGAACTGGAACTAATCTATCAATTGTAGTTCCATCTCCCAATAGACCAAATGAATTATCTCCCCATGCCCAAACAGTTCCATCCGATTCTATTGCAAAAGAATAAGTCAATGTTGTTGCAATATCTACTATGTCTGTTAAGTTTTGTACTTGTATTGGGTAAGATTTTGATATAGTAGAACCATCACCTAGCTGACCATAGTTGTTATTTCCCCATGCCCATACTGTTCCATCTGATTTTAAAACTAAGTTGTGATCGCTGCATTTAACTATTTTTATAACGTTTGTTAAGTTTTGTACTTGGACTGGTGTATTTCTTCCTGTAGTAGTACCATCTCCAAGTTGACCTTTGACATTATCTCCCCATGCCCATACTGTTCCATCTGATTTCAATGCTAGACTATGATTATTTCCTACCGATATTTCCACAATATTTGTTAAATTTGAGACTTGAACTGGTGCATTTTTATCTAATGTAGTACCATCTCCAAGTTGACCTTTGACATTATCTCCCCATGCCCATACTGTTCCATCTGATTTTAATGCTAATGAATGATAATACGATGCTGCAATATCTATCACATTTGTTAAATTTCGTACTTGTGCTGGGTTAGTTCTTTGTGTAATAGTGCCATCTCCAAGTTGACCATTATTGTTATATCCCCATGCCCATACTGTTCCATCTAATCTAAGTGCAAGCGTATGCATTCCTCCTGTTTCGATATCTACCACATTATAAAAATTTTGTATTTTTTGAGGAATATCTATAATATCCGTAGAAGAAAATTCAAAACCTAATTGGCCATAGAGGTTGTTTCCCCAACCCCAAACTGTTCCATTTGATTTTAATGCTAAAGAAGAATTTAATCCTGTTGCAATATCAATTGCATATATATGAGGGAAATTTACTGGGTTCACAGAAGGAACACTACTTAAACCACTATTTAGTGGAGTGATATTTCCTAATTGGCTATTATCATTTCTTCCCCAAGCTAAGACCATGCCTCCTGATTTTAATACTAAAGAATGAGCTTTTCCTCCAACTATGGTCAAATTATCTCTAACTAAATTTAAACTAAAAACTTGAACTGGAGTAAAACTCGGAAAATAACTTCCAATTGACTCATCAATTCCAAGTACTCCATTTTTAAAGTAATCCCCACCCCAACTACATATAAAACCATTTTCTTTTATTGCATATGAATGAAACATACCACCAGCTATTGCTAAAGTATCAGTTAATCCTTGAACTTGTACCGGAGTGTCTCCGCTCAATGTATTAGTACCATCTCCAAGCTGACCTAGATAGTTATCTCCCCATGCCCAAACTGTTCCATCTGATTTTAATGCCAATGAATGAGTATATGCTGCAGAAATATCAACCACATCAGAAATATTATTAACTTGTGCAGGGTAAATCATATTATATTTTGTGGTACCCTGATATATTTCTCCCCACCACCAAACTGTTCCATCTGATTTTAATGCCAATGAGTGTTCTTTCCCGGTAGAAATAGCTATGACATCTAATATATCGGATACTTGAACAGGACTATATCTATCAGTATAACTCCTATCACCAAGTTGACCCTCAATATTACGTCCCCATGCCCAAACTGTTCCATCTGATTTTAATGCTAATGAATGTTCATTATAAGAAGCAATAGCTATAACATTAGTTAAATTATTAACTTGGACAGGGGTATCTCTTTGAATTACAGTACCATCTCCAAGAAAACCATACTCATTATTTCCCCATGCCCATACTGTTCCATCTGATTTTAATGCTAGAGAAAAATTTAATCCTGCAGCAACACTTATCACATTGTCAATACCTTGAACTTGGGCTGGGAAAGTACAACTATAATTTAATTCATCAGTCCCCAATTGTCCATAGTAATCATTTCCCCAAGCCCATACTGTCCCATCTGCTTTTAATGCTAAAGAGTGATTTTCCCCAGCAGCAACCTCTATAACCTCTCTAAGGTTTTTTACTCTTATAGGTATATCGCTGTCACCATAACCTCCATTACCAAGTTGTGCCTTATCGCCATCTCCCCAAGCCCATACAGTACCATCATTATCTAATGTAAGAACAAAGTTATCATTTGAAGATACCATTGGAGTATAATTTGAGTTAGCTTCAATTCGCAAAGAAATCATAGATATCACACAACAAAAAATTGTTAAAGACAGTAAAAATTTAAACATTAAATTCTTTTTAAACATAAGTATTCCTCCTAAATTAATTTTTTTAATAATTAAGGGATGCGCTAAAAATAACTTCTACATTTTATTGTGGTACAGCTCTGTAATTCCATTTGCCTAAAATTTCATCAAATTCAATTGGAATGTTTTTCTTAAATTCTTCAGGAGCTTTTCTTCCTGTTTCAAATACTTTATCAAGTATTTTTACTATTACACTTAAACCAGTAGATGTTTTTGTTTTTTTCATTAATTCTTTTACAATTTCAACACTCTTAAAAACAAAACCTTTACAAGCCTGTGTTATATGAGGAAACAACCGGTGTTCTATT
>JAGMES010000061.1 GCA_023128035.1 Halanaerobiales bacterium
TAGTTAGCGACTGAATAGTTACAATTGATTATTAATACTTACCAGCATTAAGTAAGAATAGTTTCCCTCCTTTCGTTTAACAATAAACGTACTATCAAAAAAAAGGAGGTTTTTTTTATGTCAATGTTTTGGTGGTTTGCTGCGATTATTGCTGCGGGAGCAATAATTTATTATGTACTTGCTTCAGGACAAAGGGTAACAAATGATGGAAGAAGTAGTATATTGAGAGAAGGAAATACAGATGAAGAGTTCGGTATGGATTTAGATAATGGTGAGGCACTATTGAATGGTAATGATGAGGATTATGAAAACAGCCCTAATTTATCCGAGAGAAAAATTGATGACGATACTGGTTATGAAAATGAAATTGAAGAGGATGATTTCGAAAATGTAACACCTTCAACTCTTCATACATCTGATGTACCAACTAGTTATTATGGAATTAAACATTGGGATGATTATTTAGAAAGTCATAAAAATACTAAAGAAGAGAATCGTGTGGGGAAGAACAGGGAACATCGTAATAAAAAATAGATATTGTGGTAAGTACTAAATATCAGGGTAAAGAACAACACATCATAGTCATGTTGTTCTTTACCCTGTTTTTTAAAAATAATTTATTTACTCTCTGATCCATTGTAAGTATTCTTCATTGGCTTGATCTTGTAAATAGATATACTGGTATTCTTTCTTTTGACAGTATTCGTTATATTTATTACGAGCGATCTCCTGACAATCTTTACATGCAAGACGAGGGATCACAACTGCCATAACGGGTACTTTTTTTCCATAGTTCAAATGAACACCGATTGATTCTATAAGTAGAAAACCATGACAATCAGTTGTCTCACAAACTTTTACTATTTCATTCTGTTCTTCAGAGATATAATCTGTATCATAAAAGATTTTCCTCTTTCGTTGGTAGAATCCATTTTTAAGATACTGAAATTCATCAGATTCTAATCTATCTCTATTAATCCAGTAATAAGAGACTTGATCAACAACTTTTTTTATTTGATCCATGATTTTTGGATCTTGTTTAGAAAGGTAAGGTTTATAATCAGGTTCTTTCAAATAAGAATAATCAATTCCAGCCATTGCAAGAATAATTCCTACATTGATATAGGGAAGCGCATCTTCTATGCTATACCCACCTTGTAAGACTGCTAGATCTGGATTTAAACGTTGATTTAACTTCGCATAACCTAAAGCTGAGATATTCATATTGGTTAATGGATCACTATAGTGATTATCCTGTCCGGCAGAGTTGATGATGATATCAGGTTGAAAATCTTCTAAAATAGGAAGTACTAATTTATCGATTACATAAAGATACCCTTCGTCAGTTGTATAAGGGGGAAGAGGGATATTCAATGTCTTTCCAATGGCATTAGGCCCGCCTAATTCCCATGTAAATCCACTTCCCGGATAAAGTGTGCGCCCGTCTTGATGTATGCTGATGTGTAGTACGTTGGGATCATGATAGTAAATATCCTGTGTCCCATCCGCATGATGTGCATCTGTATCGACAAAGGCAATTTTGAGGTTAGGATTGTATTTCGTTCTTAACCACTCAACCATTATTGCTTCATTATTGATGTTGCAAAATCCACGATTTCCATGAGCTATACGGAAGGCATGATGTCCAGGAGGGCGTACAAGAGCAAAGGATTTTTTTACGAGCCCTTCCATATATTTTTCAGCAGCAGTGATAGCTCCTCCAGCAGATATAAGATGAGAGGAGGTAGCTAAGTTATTAACATCGGGAATCGCTATGTGCACACGAGCTACGTCTTTATGAGTTGCTATTTGAGGTTTAAACTCTTTGATTCCATCTATATCTAGTAATCCTTCTTCAATAATTTGATCCTGAGTGTATAAAAGTCTTTCTTCCCGTTCAGGATGATCAGGAGTGATGGCCCAGTCATATGCTGGGAAAAAGATAAGACCTAGTGTGTTTGTGGTTTGTGGAAAATTAGTGTTCATTACTAAAATCCCTCCTTCCGATAATATTGCTAAAGTCAGAGTTCACACCGGGTTTAATCTGAGCTTTTAGTCGAAAAATTTGACCTTGAGTAGTGAAATTACGAACTATGTTAAAACATTCTTCATGGGTTATTTCTATCAGATTTTCTTTTGATTTAAGGCTTTTACTAGGATCAATAAATTTTAAAGTATGATTTAGTAAAATTTGTCGAGCATCATCTAACGTAAATCTTTCTTGAATTGCATGTTTTCCTTTTGTAGTAGATAATCGATAAAATTTTTGGGCTGTATCAGCATATAAAGTCTGTTCTAATGTAGGTCGCGCCACAGCAGCTCCCAAAGCATTTGCTACTTGATGATAAGGAAGCTTTACAGGTATTAGTCCTAATTGAGCGGATAAGCCTGCTAGTAATGCGTAAGCTGGTCCTCCAATCATCATTAATACTTCGGGTTTAATCAGGTTGTTGGATAAGAGTTCATTGATAGTATAAACTGGTTTATTATTTAACTCGTCAATCAATTTATTCACGGCTTCAGAAACTTTTTGGTTAAATTGTGAAACAATCTTTTCGGCAATTTTGTCGAGATAGTGATCTGAAGGTTTAGTATAAGGAATATTAGTTAAACTTATAAGTGCTTGACTAGCTTTGCTAGAATCACCGTCTTTTAGCAAACCTAGAACTACAAGTGCATCAGTTAGAGTTGGATGCTCTCCACCGAATGCTGCAGCAGGGCCAGTTCTTCCCGAGGTAAGCCGTACCTCTCCTGCCAAATCTACCACTATACGACTATCCCCACCAAATGGTATAGATCTATTTAATAGTCCTTGAACAGAGGTTAAGTAATCTTCAATCTGTACACCTTTCGACTCAAAGAGAGGAACCCCTTGAATCGTAAAAGCTATATCTGTTGTAGTGCCTCCTACATCTAATATTAGAGCAGTTCGCTTTTCTTCTTGAGCTAGGGCTAGAAAGCCCATGGTGCTCGCTGCTGGCCCGGATTTGATTGTTTCAACGCCATGATTAAGCCCATCTCTTAAGTGCATTGTTCCCCCATCAGCTTTCAACAAATATAGCTGAGCTTTAATTCCCCGCTCAAGTACAGCCTTTTCTACACCATGAAGAAAATCTGCATATTTTCTGTAAACAGCAGTATTTAGCCAGGTTGTTTGCACACGACGAGGAAAGTTTAGAATCGGTGCGACCTGATTTCCTAATTGAATATTATCTACTTCAGGTAATCTTTTCAATATAATTTTTTCTATCTTCTCTTCTAAAGCAGGATTTCGCGTTGAGAACTTACCAACGATAGCAAGATTCTTTAGCTTTAAGTCAGCGATTTCTTGGACTAATTTTTCTAATTCTGCAAGTTTTAGATTTTCAACTACTCGTCCACGGTGGTCAACAGAACCGGACAGAATCCAGTTATGCCCATTGCTGATCTTTAGGTGATTTGGGTTTAATCCTGGCCCTGGTATGAGAATGAGCCCAACAGGAGGGTATTTACCCTGTGCAATTAGATTGGTCGTCAGAGTTGTGCTAAAGATAATTCTTTTTATTTTAGTAGAGTTTTTTTCTAATAATAGCATATCCAATGCTTGCAAGATACTTTTGGATATGTTGTTCATATTGGTTTGGACTTTACTAGTAAAACAAACTTGTCCATTTTTAACTATTACACCATCAGTGTGAGTTCCCCCTACGTCAATTCCAATTATCATTAAAAAGCCTCCTTGCTAGTCGAATAAAATATTTAGTTTTGCCTTTTGAATATATTTATAGTCAGTGAGTGATTTCTATGTTCATCATAATATATTTTTCATAATAAAAAAAGGGAAAATGGACAATTTTACAGAATAATAATTTTTAAAGCTAAAAAAATTTTAGGTATGAGAAAACTTTAGGTTAGTAGTGTGTTAAAAAACATCCAAAAAATTCATGTCTTATACAAATTATTTATGGAAATAGGGTATAATTTTACTGGAAGAAAGATGTGGCTCACTTATCATTTTGAAAAAATCTCTTAATAGATATAGGTCATTTAATAATTTAACAGATTTATTGATAGATTTCTTAAAGAATTCTGAAAACTAAGCAGGAAAATATGGATAATTCCCGAATAAGTTAATAAATCTAAATTTTATTTCTCATATGTGAGGAAGAAAGCCTCTCTATGGAGGCGTTCTTTTTATAGAATATTTATTATGTGATTTAGTGGAGATGTTGGAGGGAGGGAGAAAAGAGGTTTTTTGATCTAAGTAGATTTTCAAATAAAAACATATAAATTTTAGAAGGATGGTGGATCGTTTATGAAAATACAAAAGACTGAACAAATTCGGAACATTGCGTTCATTTCTCATAGTGGAGCTGGTAAAACTTCTTTAACAGAAGCTATGCTATATAAATGTAGTGTTCTTAACAGATTGGGTAAAGTTGATGAAGGAAATACAACTTCTGACTGGACTCCTGAAGAAAAAAATCGGAACGTTTCCATCAACGCTACTTTTTTACCTGTAATTTATAAAGATTCTAAGATTAATATCATTGATGCTCCAGGATATAGTGATTTTGTTGGTGATGTGCAAGCTACTTTAAGAGTAGCTGATGGTGCTGTTGTTTTAGTATGTGGTGCATCTGGAGTAGAGATTGATACCAAAAGATATTGGCGGATGGCTGATGCTTTTGAATTACCAAGAATCGTATTTGTTAATAAAATGAATCGTGAAAGTGCTGATTTTAGAAAATCATTAGATGAATTACAATCTAATTTTGGTCAAAGTGTTGTTCCAGTGGTTGTTCCAATTGGTGCTGGGGAAGAATTTAAAGGTGTTGTAGATATTTTAAAGAAGAAAGCATATTATTATAAAGATGAACTAGGTGAAAATATTGAAGAGACTGAAATTACTGATGATTTACAAGATTTAGTAGATGAGTATCGGATGACGCTGATGGAATCATTAGTTGAAACTGATGATGAATTAATGATGAAATATTTAGAAGAAGAACCAATTACTGATGACGAATTGATCTCTGCTTTAAGCAAAGCTGTTAAGGAAGGTCAACTTGTTCCAGTACTTTCAGGGGCTGCTACTATCTGTACAGCAGTTGAGATAGTTCTTGATTATATTGTTGACTCTATGCCTGCTCCAAATGAAAAAGGTGAAGTTAAAGGTTTTAAACCGGGTACAGAGGATGAAGTTAGCCGTGAAGTTAATGTGGATTCTTCAACCAGTGCATTGATTGTTAAGACTATAGTTGACCCCTTTGTAGGTCGCTTGAGTGTCTTTAAAGTTATTTCTGGTATTTTAAAAGCTGATACTGAATATTTTAATGCAACTAAAGATCAGAAAGAAAAAATTGGTAAAATTTACTTCATGAGAGGTAAAGATCAAGAACAAACTACCGAAGTAATTGCTGGTGATATCGCTGCGGTAGCAAAATTAAATGTAACTGAAACTGGAGATACTCTCTGTGATTCAGAAGATCCAATTCTTTATCCAGCGATTCAGTTCCCAGAGCCAATGTACACAGTTGCGATTTATCCAAAGAAAGAGGGAGACGATGAAAAAATAGGTACAGCTTTGATTCGTTATTCAGAAGAAGATCCAACATTTGATGTTTATCATGATAAAGAAACTAAAGAGCTCATCGTTAAGACTATGGGTTCACAACATATAGAAGTAGTTCGTGATTTGATTCAGCGGAAGTTTGGTGTAGGGTTCGAGAACCGTGCTCCAAAGATTGCTTATAGAGAAACATTTGGTTCCAAAACTGATGTTGAAGAAAAATATAAGAAACAATCTGGTGGTAAAGGCCAATATGGGCATGTTTTGATGAGATTAGAACCTCTTCAAAGAGGTGAAGGTTTTATATTTGAAGAGAAAATTTTCGGAGGTTCAATTCCAGGTAACTATGTCCCAGCAGTTGAAAAAGGTATTAAAGAAGCTATGACAGCTGGTGTCTTGACGGGTTATCCAGTTGTGGATGTAAAAGTTGAGCTTTACGATGGTTCTTACCATCCAGTAGACTCTTCTGAAATGGCCTTTAAGATTGCAGGTTCAAAAGGTTTCAAAAAAGGTATGGAAAAATCTAAGCCTATTTTATTAGAGCCAGTAATGGAGTTGGAGATAATTGTTCCTGATGAGATGATGGGTGACATCATGGGTCATATGACTTCTAAGAGAGGTCGTATCTTAGGAATGGAACCAGTTAAAGATGGTCAATTGATCCGTGCACAAGCTCCACTTGCTGAGATTTGGGACTATGCGATTGATCTTAAATCTATGACAGGTGGTCAAGGTTACTTTACAATGAAACCTAGTCATTATGATAAAGTTCCTGAAAGAGAAACTGGTTTAATCTGTGCTGCACGTGCTGCTGAAAAAGAAGAAGAGTAATTTGTTTCAAGAGAGAGGGTTTAAAACTCTCTCTTTTTTTGTCTTCTACGAAGTAGATTATCTCGACTTTAACTTCTCAATCGATATAATAAATGCATAAACTAAATTATACTATATGATAATGGAACAACACGGGAAACTGTTACTCGAGCTTTATCCAAATTTCGTAAATTAGGATAAATTGAATTAAATGGTGAGAAGATTACAATTCTTGATTCTAAAAAGCTCGAAAGATGGATAGAGATGGGAGTTTAAGAAAAAACAAAACGATAAAAAAATTTTAGTAAACCTCGTATAAATAGTATTGTAAAGTATAAAATGTTTAGGGGAGATGTGTATTATGGGAGAATTTTCATTAGGAAAACTTGCAAAAAAAATATTTGTTCAGTTAAATCAGCCAATTAAAATAGAAGTCTGTAAAGGTTCACTTTTAGGATGTCCAAAGAGTGTTATTGAACCTAAAGATTTGGAAATGGATATTTTAGATTTAATTGATAGGTTAGGTTTATCTGACGAATTAAAGGAACATTTTCCAGAAGAAGACGTGTTACATCCAACTTTGACGATTTCTATTTCAGGATGTGTTAATGGATGTTCAAATCCACATATTAAGGATGTTGGTCTTGAGGGAACTGTTTCTTTAAAGAAAAACATTGAATTGTGTAATAAATGCGGTGAATGTATTAAAGCCTGCAGTGATCATGTAATTTCTATGCATGAAGATGGTATTAGTATTAATTCTCAACTTTGTCTTTCCTGTGGTGAATGTGCTCGTGTTTGTCCGACTAATGCTCTGACTATGGAGAAGACGGGAATACGTTTGATGATAGGTGGGCATTTAGGAAGACATCCACATTTTGCACAAACGGTTGCTGATTTTTTAACTTCTGCACAGGCTAT
This sequence comes from Halanaerobiales bacterium, assembly GCA_023128035.1. The sequence goes on from JAGMES010000061.1 coordinate 7,283, forward strand.
GGGTAAATTGCAACAGTTTTTTGAGCTTGTGATTCGTGAACATCAAAACGGTCATTATGTTGAAGAGGTTCTTCATCAATATGAAGAAGAGAATTGTTTGCGTCATAAAAGTGTATAATAAAAAGAATGAATAAAACGCCGCTTGGAAATTTTGAGATAAAATTTCCAAGCGGCGTTTTATTAGTTTGAAGCACTAAGTTTTTCTATAAGAACTTTATCAGGATTAACAGTAATCGTTTGGTAATTTTCATAAAAGACCATTCCTGGTTTGGCACCCTTTGGTTTATTAACATATTTAATTAGAGTGTAATCTACAGGAACATGGGTAGACTCTCGTGCTTTACTGAAATAGGCGGCTATCGTAGCGGTCTCTAAAATAGTCCTTTCAGGAATTTCTCTACGATCATGATTGCGAATGACTACATGAGAACCTGGGATATCTTTAACATGAAACCAGAGATCTCCTCTTGATGCAATTTTTTTTGTTACTTGATCGTTTTGACGATTGTTGCGTCCTACTAAGATATCAAATTCATCTGAACTTTTAAATTTCATAGGTTTACTTTTGGGCTTGTGGCGATTGGGTGTTTTTTTTCTATTCTCTTTCATATATCCTTCATGAATCAATTCTTCGCGAATTTCCTCTATATCAGCCTTAGATTCGATCTGTTCTATGCTTAATTCTACATTTCTAAAATATTCTAGTTCTTCGTCTAGCTTGGCTAATTCGTGTTTTACATATCTGACACTGGTTTTTAATTTACTATATCGTTTAAAATATTTTTTAGCATTTCCTTTAGGAGAAAGTGCAGGATTAAGTTCGATTGTGATCTCTTTCAGTTCGGGATCATAATAATTGATTGCAGTGAAAGTAGTTAGTCCTTTTTTAAGTTGATGAAGATTGGCGGTGAGCATTTCACCATTGATCCGATAATCATCAGCGTTTTCTGCATCATCTAATTGTTGTTGTAGCTTAGCATATTTCTTTAAAGCCTTTTCTATAAGGTTTTTGATGGTTTTCCTGATTTCGCCTGAGATCTGATCCAATCTCTGTTTTTTAATATTTGTCTCGAAATTATTAGCCAATAGTTCATTCATCGTTGAGGAAGAGATTTGAGTTAAATTCTCATATTGTTTGAGTGCAAAACAGGAGAAAGCGATTACTTTACCTTTATCATCTTTAATTAAGGTTGGTTTTATTCTTCTTTCTTGAAGATTATTAAAGAGATGGTAAAAAGCAAGCCAGAGTTGATCTAATTCCTCAGTTGAAATGTCTTTTATTTTATCATTGGGGTTCAAATTTGCACTAATTGTAATTTCTTTCGCAATTAAAGGGCTAATTCCAAGATAATTATCCATTATTGCCTTGAATAGTTTTGCCTCTGTATCAAGTTGGAGTAATGCTTTAAAAGCAGCTTCTTCTGCTATTAATGGATTAGCCTTATCCTGTTTAGGTGGATCGATATAAGGTTTTCCTGGTAATACTTCTCGATGTCTGCTTACATTAGTAGGTATTCGCTTTAATCCATCAAGAATAATTCCAGCTTGAGTAGTGAGAATTAAGTTGCTGTGTCTTCCCATAAGTTCAGCGATTAAACGGTATTGTTCTACTTCACCATTTTCATTGAGATTTTGAATAGTTATATGTAGAATTCGTTCAAAACCTGGTTGACTTACTTCCACAACTCTTCCGCTAGTTAGGTATTTGCGTAATAGCATACAGAATGTTGGCGGATGAGGTGGATTTATAAATTTTTCTTTTGTAAAATTTACTCGAACATACTGGGGATTTATTGAAAAAAGTAGTCTAAGATTTTCCCCGCGAACACGCAATGCAATAGTGATTAAATCTGGGTCTGGTTGATAAATTTTATCAACCCTTGCAGTAATCAGAGAATCTCTAAATTCTTGTGTTAAAGTATAAAGAACAAGCCCATCAAAGGCCATGGTGAATTCCTCCTTTTAGTAAATCTTTCTTCTTAAGTATAAAGTATTTACCTAAAACAGTCAAACTCTACATAGGGTAATTTTTTATTTCATTTTCGAATAAGATTAGTTGAGTAATGTAAATTGGAGGTGAGTGTGTTTGATATCGAAAAAAGAATATTATCAAATGACTTCTAAAGAAACTGCTAAAGCATGGGATACAGATCTTTCGAAAGGTTTATCAAATCGCCAGATTGAAGGGCGTCTTCGGACTTTTGGGTTTAATATGTTACCTGATCGAAAAAGGCTTTCTATCTTTGGGCTCTTAATAGATCAATTTAGAGATTTTATGATTTTAGTTTTAATGGTCGCGACTATAATCTCAGCTCTAATGGGCGAGGTAGAAGATGCAGTTACTATCATGGCAATTGTTATTTTGAATGCTTTATTAGGATTTATTCAAGAGTACCGTGCAGAACGTTCCTTACAGGCTCTAAAAGAGCTTACAGCTCCCGAAGCAAGGGTTTTAAGAAATGGTCAGGTTTCAATGACAAAAGCAAAAGAACTGGTGCCTGGTGATCTAATCCTATTAGTTGCTGGAGATAGAGTTCCTGCTGATGGTAGGATAATAGAAGAACAAAATCTTGAGATAGATGAATCCTTATTAACTGGTGAATCTTTTCCTGTAGAAAAAAATATAGATATTTTGACTGGTGAACATCTTGTAGCAGAACGAAAAAATATGGTACATATGGGAACTATTATTACTCAAGGGCGTGGACAGATATTGGTTACATCTACAGGGTTAGATACAGAGATGGGTAAAATAGCGAATATGTTAGCAGACGTTCAGGAAGAGGAAACACCCCTGCAGAGGAAACTGCATCATCTTGGTAAATGGCTGGTTTGGTTATGCCTTCTTGCTTGTGCAGCTGTAGTAGGGGTGGGGGTTTTAAAAGGAGAATCTGTCTATCATATGTTTTTAGCAGGAGTGAGTTTGGCAGTAGCCGCGATTCCTGAGGGATTACCAGCAATTGTAACATTGTCATTGGCAATTGGTGTTCAAAAGATGATAAAAAGGAATGCTATTGTACGTAAATTACCCGCAGTGGAAACTTTAGGTTGTGCTACAGTTATTTGTTCTGATAAAACAGGAACCCTTACTCAGAACAAGATGACTGTAAGAAGGATATATACGATGAATCGGATGTATGATTTCGAAAGAAAACAAGATGAGCTAGATTTGAAAATGACTCTAGAAATTGGGGTTTATTGCAATAATGCTAATCTAATTACTTCCACTCGTGAACTGTCCACAAGTGGACTTGGGAAAAAGAAATTTATTAAAAAAGATATTAACCTTGAGAAGATGCAAGTAATTGGAGATCCTACAGAAGGAGCTTTATTGGTAGCGGGTATGAAAGTTGGAATTACAAAAGATAAATTAACAAGATATCAATTTGTTGCTGAAATTCCTTTTGACTCATCCCGGAAACGGATGTCAGTAATTGTTATGGAAGGAACAACTCGGAAACTTTTAATAAAAGGTGCTCCTGATTTAATTATTGAGAGATGTAGTCGCTATCAAGATGGGCATCAAGCGAGAAATTTATCAAGGCAGATGAAGGATAAAATATTTCGGCAAAATGAAGAGATGACCCATGATGCTTTGCGAGTTCTAGCTGTTGCCTATCGGAAGATTTCCACTAATACAGGGCAAGGACTTAATAATTTAGAGGAATATGAGAAAGATTTAATCTTTGTTGGTCTGGTTGGGATGATTGATCCACCTCGAAAAGAAGCTAAAGAAGCTATATCGCGCTGTCGCATGGCAGGGATTAAACCCGTAATGGTAACAGGTGACCACCGCAATACAGCCAAAGCAATCGCTAAAGAGTTGGGACTATTAACAAAAGGTGATCTAGTGATTACAGGTGAAGAGTTAAATCAGATGGATGAAAAGCGGTTTTTATCAAAAATTGATCAGATTGCAGTTTATGCTAGAGTTTCTCCTGAAGATAAATTAAGAATTGTCCGTGGATTTAAGAAAAAAGGTCAAATTGTAGCGATGACTGGAGATGGTGTTAATGATGCTCCTGCTGTGAAAGAAGCAGATATAGGGATTGCAATGGGTGAGAATGGTACAGATGTTACTAGAGAATCTTCAGATTTGGTATTAGCAGATGATAATTTTGCTACGATTGTTGCAGCAGTTGAAGAAGGACGAAATATATATGATAATATTCGAAAGTTTATTAGATACCTTCTTTCATGTAATATTGGTGAGATTTTGGCTATTTTTCTTGGAATGGTATTTGGATTTCCATTACCATTGCTACCAATTCAGATTCTTTGGGTAAATTTAGTCACTGACGGCTTACCAGCACTGGCTTTAGGGGTAGATCCTGGGGGCCCGGACGTAATGGAACGTTTGCCTCGTCATCCTAAAGAGAGTATTTTTAGCAATGGGCTAAAGATGAAAATCATTATTCAAGGAATATTGATTGGCTTGAGTACATTGGGCGCGTTTTTATTGGGGTATTATTGGGAAGGCGGTTCATTGGCTGAAGCAAGAACCATGGCTTTCACCACTTTAGTCATAGCTCAATTAATCTTTGTATTTGCTTGTCGTTCAGAACGTCATTCACTCTGGCAAACAAATATATTTTCAAATATATGGCTGTTATTGGCAGTAATTCTTTCAGCAATGATGCAACTCGGTGTTTTGTATTTACCAGCATTACAACAAATCTTTAAAACTACTTTATTAAACTCAAGAGAATGGATTATAATTTTGGCAATGTCTAGTTGGTCGATTATTGTTCTCGATATTATTCAGACGGTTCTTCACAAAACGATTTTAAAAAAACATTTGAAGTGAATTAGAAATCAGAAGCCAGAGTAAAAAAATTGGCCTCTGATTTTTTATGTATAGATTTATCATTGTAAGTTAGAATGGATGCTGGAAATATTAGTGATACCAGGTTATTGTTTTATAAATCGCTAAAAAAAGTTTGTTGAAATTAATTTTTTTTTAAAATTTTAGGTGAATAAGCCTTGCATTCGCTTTAATCCCTATGGTATTATAAGTTATAGATTTGGAGTAAAGGTGAGATACTTTAAGTATTTCTCGTTTAATTGATGGTTATGCCAGTATAGGAGGTGAGATGTTATGATTAAAAGTATGACTGGATATGGTAAAGCAGAAACGACGCGTGATGGTTTTACTGTTACTGCTGAGTTTAAAACTGTAAATCATCGATATTCAAATATTTATTTACATACACCTAGTTTTTTGTCAGCTTTGGAGTTATCATTAAATAAAATGATAAAGAGTAAAGTTAGTCGTGGGCGTATTGATTTATATTTGAAAGTGGAAGATGTTATTACTGAAGGTGCATATGAGCCAGTGATAAACATTGAGTTGGCTAAAAAATACTATAACGAGTTGAAATCTTTAAAAGAAAGTCTTGATCTAAATGAAGATGTAACTTTAGATTATTTGGTTTCTCTGCCACAAGTTTTAAAAGTTAAGGAAGCTGAAAAGGATACAGAAGTTTTGCATGGAATCGTTCTGGAGACTGTGGAGAAAAGTTTGGATTTTCTTCTAGAGATGAGAACTATAGAAGGTGAAGAACTGTATCAAGATTTTATTCAATGTTTGGTACTCATTGAAAAAGAGTGTCATCATATCGAAGAAGTCGCTCCTAAAGTAATAGAAGAACATAAAAGTAAAATTAGAGATCGACTACAAGAACTTCTCGAAGATAAAGTAGTTGATGAATATCGCCTAGCTATGGAAATCGCGATTCTTGCGGATAAGAGTAGTATTAACGAAGAATTAGTACGGTTAAGAAGTCATATAGAGCAATTCCACTCCAATTTGACTCTAGAAGAACCTGTTGGACGGAAACTTGATTTTATTGCTCAGGAGATGTTTCGAGAAGCCAATACCATTGGTTCAAAGGTTATTGATTCTGATATGCTTAATTCTGTAGTTAATATGAAAAGTGAGATAGATAAAATTCGTGAACAAATTCAAAATATAGAGTAGTGTTGGAAGAAAGGGGCAGTTTGATGGATATTAAACTGATAAACATCGGATTTGGTAATATTGTTGCTGCTAATAGGATTATTGCCATCGTAAGTCCGGAATCAGCACCAATTAAACGAATAATTCAGGAGGCAAGAGACCGTGGAATGTTAATTGATGCTACCTATGGTCGTAGAACAAGAGCAGTTGTTATTACTGACAGTGATCATGTAATTTTATCTGCTGTACAACCTGAGACTGTTTCCCATCGTTTAAGTGGATCACAAGAGGACTAATAATCAACTTTTTAATATTATAGCATGAGGGGGAGGATGGATGAGGGGTAAACTATTTGTACTATCCGGACCTTCTGGTGTAGGCAAAGGAACTGTTCGTGCTGCACTTTTAGAAGATTATTTAGATATATTATATTCAATTTCTGCAACTACCAGATCAATGCGTGAAGGAGAAATTCATGGTCAGGATTATTTTTTTGTTTCGTCAAGTGAATTTCAGAAGATGATTCAGAATGACGATTTGATAGAATGGGCAGAATACTGTGGAAACTACTATGGTACTCCTAGAAGTTATGTTGAGGAACAATTGCAAAAAGGTAATGATGTTATTTTAGAGATTGAAATAAATGGTGCAGAACAGATTACAAGAAAATTTCCTGAAGGTGTTTTCATTTTTCTTGCTCCTCCATCATTGAACGAACTTCGTTCTAGAATTCATAAACGGGGTACTGAAGATGAAGAAATAATTTCCGAACGTTTAGAAAAAGCTCAAATTGAGATGCAAAAGATGGATGAATATGATTATGTGATTGTCAATGATGTGGTTAACATTGCTTCAGAAAAGTTAAAGTCAATTATGATTGCTGAGAGATGCAAAATAGAAAATTACCGGTAAGGAGGGATCGTTATAATGATAGTTAAACCTTCTTTAGATGAACTTCTAACAAAGGTTGACAATACCTATACTCTTGTTATCGCTACTTCTCGTCGGGCGCGAATGTTAAAGGATGGGGCTGAGCTATTAATTTCAGTTGAGGGTTCAAAACCAGTTTCTCATGCTTTAGAAGAAATCTTCGAAGACGAAATTAAAATTATACCTCGGAATCCAAATAAAAATAAATAATTTAAAAAGGGATCTTTTAAAGATCCCTTTTTAAAGAGGTGTTATTGATGCTAAAAGGAAAAAAAATTCTTATTGGTGTATCAGGTGGGATTGCTGTTTATAAGATGGTGAATGTTGTTAGTGCTTTGACAAAGTTAGGAGCTAATGTTAGAGTGATAATGACTCATGCAGCTACTAAGTTAGTTCAACCCCTTACATTTAGATATATCTCTAAAAATCCTGTGTATGTAGAGATGTTTGAAGAACCAAAAGTTTGGAATGTGGAACATATTTCTTTGGCAGACGAAGCTGATTTAATGCTAATTGCACCAGCGACTGCTAATATTATTGGTAAAATTGCCAATGGTATTGCTGATGATATGCTTTCCACAACAGTGATGGCTGCTGCGGTACAAATTCCTGTATTGATTATACCAGCTATGAATATGAAGATGTATGCTAATCCTATTGTTCAGAATAATATTTCCAAGCTTAGAGAATATAATTATAAGATCATGGAACCTAACTCAGGACATCAGGCATGTGGAGATGTTGGTAAAGGTCGTCTTCCAGAACCAATGGAGATTGTCGAGAGACTGCTCTATGAACTGACACCAAAAGATTTGCATGGTAAAAAGGTGGTTGTAACAGCTGGAGGAACAAGAGAAGCTATCGATCCTGTACGTTTTCTCTCTAATCCTTCTACTGGTAAAATGGGATATGCTGTTGCAAAAGCAGCATATTATAGAGGCGCAGAGGTTGTTTTGATTAGTGCTCCAACTCATCTTAAAGCTCCTGAAGGGGTACAGGTAATTCCAATTATCAGGACGCAAGAAATGTATGACGCTATTCTTAATGAGGTGGATGATGCAAATTTGATTGTTAAAACTGCAGCTGTAGCAGATTATACGCCAGTTACTGTTGCTGAACAAAAAATGAAAAAGACAGAGGGAGATCTGACAATTCGTCTAACACGGACTCCTGATATCCTTGCTGAACTGGGAAGACGTAAAAAGCCAGGACAAGTTTTAGTTGGGTTTGCTGCGGAAACTCAGAACTTAATTGAGAATGCTAGATCAAAGCTTGTGCGGAAAAACTGTGATTTCATTATAGCTAATGATATTTCTACTCCAGGTGCTGGCTTTGCTGGGGATACTAATCAGGTTAGTGTGGTATCTGAGACTGGTGAGGAGAAGTTGCCGATGATGTCGAAGGAAGAGCTGGCCCATCAGATTTTGGATAGAGCTTTAGAAAGATTTAGATAAATTTAAAGGGATTTATAAAATAATTCAATTCCATAAATACAGGAAAAACCCTGATTAGTTCATTCTGAAATGATCAGGGTTTTTTGTAGATTCACTATGACAAGAACAAATATAGGACGGATTAATTGACATTATGAAATTTTATAATATTTGCAGGATATTTTTAACAAATGGAGTATAATAAAAAGGGTTAGTAACCAAAAAATAAACCGAGGTGAGAAAAATGATAAAATACCAAAAATATGGTTATATAGTCATCCTACTATTTATACTCCTTTTATCAACTGCAGCAAATGCATCTTTGCTTGAACCATATGTTATTCTTCAGGCTGAACATGGAGATTTAGTTGGGCAAAACTTATTTATGGAAGGAAATAGTGAGCTAAGTTATGTCACTGTAATGCAAGGGTATCAAAATGACGAACTTTCTCTTATAGTAGATATATTTAATGATGAGAGGTATGAATTTTGGGTACGTTTAAAGGGTAGAAGTTCTGGGGCGATTTCACTTTCAAGCTCAAATAGTGAAATATATCGCGAAATTTTTCAAGGGACAGGAGGTAACTGGCACTGGATTAATTTGAAAAAGACCTGCAAAATAGAAGAAGGTAGATACAATATGGTTTTATCTGATTTTACTGGGTCAGTTGAGATTGATCAAGTTATAGTGAAAACCATAGCAAAAGGTAAAAAACCTAATGATATGAAACCAAATCAAAGTGGTTTATATAGCATTCAATCAACGACTGCTTCTACAACTTCTACAACTTCTACAGTACCAGTACTTCCAACCGGAAGTCCATGGGTAAAACAGGGTTTAAATCCATTTGCATCTTTATTGCAAAATGGGAATGAATTTGTTTCTACGACTTCAGGTGTTTTGTCGATTGTGGCAACTGACCTGGTTATACCAGGTAGAGGTGGAATGGATTTAGTTTTCAGTAGACATTATAATTCTAAAACACATGAAAATGATGAGATAGATGATACATATTTATATGGAAGATGGGATTTTGGATTTCCACATATGGTTAAAAATATTATTTATTTTCCTAATGGTAGTGAGTGCAATATATATGATGATGAAGTATAAGAGGAATATGAGTTTATAAATGGTGATAAAAAATTTACATATACCAACAGTAAAGTTCGTTATTTTAAATTGATTAAGTATGAAAATCGTGAAACAGATGATGCAAATAATCATTATTATGAAACTCAGTATTATAAGCTTTATTTAGCTGATGGTTCATATTACTATTTTGATGGTGATGGTAGAATTCAATATATGCAAGGAAAAAATTCAAACAATAAAATTGAATTTTTCTATAGTGGCTCTAAACTTCACCAAATAATAGATTCGCTTGGTCGTGTATATAATATTGTCAGAAGTCCAGATATGATTAAAATTATTCGTCAGGCAGATAATAAAACTTTAGTTACATATGGTATTAGTGGAAATGGTATTAGTTCTGTAACCGATGCTTTAGGAAGAGTTATAAATTATTATAGTACGAATGTTGCTGGGATTACAAAGATAAGTTATCCATCTGGAAAGATCAGTAAATATGAATATGAAGCAAGTCATATAAGTGGAACATATGTAGATTTGGATAATAATAAGATTAATTGGGATTCAGAAATTTATTGTGTTGCCAATCAGGGAGTTTATCTTGATCAAGAAAATCCTGAAAATAATCAATTAGTATCAAGTACATTTTATCATCCTAATTATAATGGAATGTTAGTTCGCACCAAAACTGTAGATGAAAATGCAAATAAAGTAGTTCGTACAGTTTTTACAAAGTATAATGTTAATAGTGCAAAACTTAAAGAATCAATTTATTTTGGTAATATTTATGATTTAACTTATGACGGTGCAATAACTCATCTTTCGATTCAATTTGATCAACTGACAAAAGAATCGCAAGAGGCACTTTCAGAGGAAGAATGGGTGTATGATAAATATGGTAACTTGGTTTATTATAAAGACCCTGAAGGTTACGAAACAATGATTTCTTTTGTTAATGCTGATTATGACTCCTTTTTCAGACTTGGATCAGAAGGTGGTACTACATTTGCTTTTTATGACAATAGTGTATTAGAAAATAGCACTATTCACAATTTGCCTGCCGGGCAGTTGGAAATTCGAAAATATCTTGATGTTGATAAAAAACAAAGTGAAGCATCAGAGGTTTATTATTTATATGACAGTTTAGGACAGTTAACTGAAAATAAGACTGCTGTTGAGGATGAAAATAATTTTAAAAATTGGATTAAGACAGAATATTTAAATTATGATACTTATGGTAATTGCCAAACACAAATTTTTGATGCAGATGGTCTGGAACCTGTTACAGTAACTTATGAATATGGGCCAGAATATAATTCCGCTTATCTAACCGCTCAGACTCAAGAAATTTCAAAAAATTTAGTGAATGATGATGGTCTTTACCAGTCATTTTCACAGGTTACAACAAATTACGAATATGACTCCTTAACTGGAAATCAGACTAGAATCACTGATACTCGTGGGAAAGCAGTACAATATATTAGGAAGGGTAACTAAAGTTATTTATCCTGCAGATGCAAATATTGAAGCAACTTTTGAAGAAGTGATTTATGATGATGAAAATAATTTGGTTGAGATTTATGATGGTGAACGACGAAATTTAGTGAAGCAATATTTTGATGGTTTAGGTCGGACGACAAAGATTGAGAAATATTTTGATTTAGCTGGAACAGAATTAGACAGTGAAATAAGTTTTACTTATAATTGGCAGAATCAGGTTAAAAGTTCATTTGACGAAAATGGTAAAGAGATTAATTATGAGTACGATATTTTTGGTCGCCAGACTAACGTTTCAACGAATGAAGAAGGTATTGAGACAGTTTTATCAACTATTCAATATATTGATCAAGAAAAAAAGACCATTGCAAAAAATCAAAACAATATAAAACAGACTACAATTACCGATCGAAAAGGACAGGTTGTTCAGCAACTTTTAGAGAATCAAGGTGAAGAATTAAACTATTTTAATGAATATGATGGTTTTGGTAATGTTGTCAAAACAACAGATGCTAAAGGCCAACAAATGGGTTATATCTATAACAATGTAGGTCAGTTAGTTAAGGTAAAATACTCTGATCATCTTGGCCAGATTTCAGATTTAGCTCATTCTCTTAATCTTACTGTGTTTAACTATTATGATAACAAAGGGAATTTAAAGACAACAATTGATAGAAATAGGCAAACAATAAATTATAAATATAATGAATATAACCAGTTAATTCAGGCTGATCTACCAGTCTCAGAGGATATTGATTATTATTACAATGAACTAGGTCAGCTGATTAAAGTAAAACAGGGTACTAAATTTGAAAAGTTCTATTCTTATGATGTTCGTGGAAGATTAACGAAAGATAAATTAACGGTTGATCCATCATTGGGTACCGAAAAAGAATATGTGACAGAATATGATTACAATAAAAATAACGCGATCACTGACATTGTCTATCCAAATGCTGCTGGCACTTTACATTATGATTATAATACTCTGAATCAGATTTATCATGTTAGTTGGAAAGGTAGTGACTTAGTTAAATCAGTTGATTATACAAAGACAGGTCATCTTGAAAAAATAACTTATGGCAAAGATGTTGCTGTTGGTCAGTTCAATTATGATTATGTAAATGGTCAATATGTTCCAAATAATATTTCTTATATTCAGCGAAATAAACAATTAGGTGTCTATGATTACCAATATGATAAATTAGGAAATATCATTCGAGCAAATAATCATCAGTATGAATATGATGATTTAAATCAATTAACTGGATGGAAATTCTTGCAGGAAAATGACAGAGTTCTTTTGGGAGAAAAAGTAATTTTGGAAAAAGAAATGACAAACCAACTTGGGCTAAGTTTAGATCAAACTTTTGTCACCAGTGGGAAAATTATTGAATTCAGTGGAGTCAAGGGGCAGTAATCTTATCCCTAATCCATCCTTTGAGGATATAAAGATTGATTCAACAGGTATTCCTTCTGGTTGGCTTAACAATATTTATAGCACTGATTCATCTAATATTAGTATCGTTGCCGATTCTGCTGGAGCATCTGGTAGTAAGGCGGTGAAGTTAGACAATACTAATTTTAGTACAAGTAATAGTTTAAACATTGAGAGTGTGGATATAGCTGTTGTAGGAGGAAAGACTTATCGACAGGCAGGTTGGATAAAAGGTAATGGACAAGCAAGGTTATATCTTGGAAGAGCCTGGTTTAATAGTTCAGGAAATCGAATAAGTTATAATTATGCCGCTGCTGGTGTCAATCCAACTGAGTGGACATACTACGAAAAAACAGTTGTCGCTCCACAGGATGCTGTTAAGTGTCGGATCTGGTTAATTAACTATAGCAACACTACAGGTATTGGCTATTTTGATAATCTGATATTTACTGAAGATACAGGAGCAGGTGAAGTTGTTTCAAGTTCAAATGTAGTTATTGATTCACAACGGGGATATATGCTGGCTAGAGATCGGTTTGCATCTAATGATTCATTTATAGATAAAGATACACTGAATACGAGTTATACAACTGCTTCAATAAATGAAGCTTTAGGGGAAATAACTTTACCAGAAAATCAATCTACAGCTCGCTGGGTTGATATAGTTAGTGAAGAACCAGCATTTCAATTACAAAAGAATGTTTTAGTAGGAGTAAGTACTTTTTTAAAGTCTATTTCACCAAATACACCATATAGTGGGTATAAATATACTTATTCTGATGGATGGCAACCACCTGTAGCTTCGGGTAACTGGCAACTTGGTCCTAGTTTTACAATGAATAAAGATCAGACTAAGGATATTACTAAACTTCAATTGGAAATTAAAAGTTCTCTCATCAACTCCTGGGTACTCTTTGGAGGATGGGGAAACTGGACAATGTGGGCTAAGGTAGTTATTAACCAAACATATGTTGGTATGGTTTCTTTTAGAACAAATGTAATGGAGTATGATTTACAAACAAAGTATTTGCCAGTTGATTTGGTGGATAAAGGTTTGGACGATCCTAATGATGGTTGGACAATTCAGGTATTTTGGGTAGTAAATAAATGGGGTTCAGGTACAACTAAAGGTGGTAACATTAAGTCAATAAAGGCAACTGCAACTGAAAAGTTAGGCTATCCTGTGAATCAAACAGAGTCGAAATCTTACTTTTTAAGTTTAGAAAAGAATAAAACTTATAAGTTTGAAGCAGATGATGATAGTTCTACATCATCTTATAAAATTGTAACATATAAACTTATAAAGGGTAATACAGTTCAAGAGTTATCGAATAATAAAATTTTTACTGTGCCAGCAGATGGAAACTATGAACTAAGGATTAACATAAGTTCAACTAATAGTTCTTATACTCCAACGGTAAATAAAGTTATAATTTTTGAAGAGAAAAAATATAGTAGTTCAGCAGTTGCCAGACTTAATACATTAACATTACCAGAAAATTGTAAGAGTATTGCGTTAGATTATGAAGAAAATTTAATGCCAGGTACGCGGATTGAGTACAGAGTGAGCAATGATGGAGGAACCAACTGGAAAACACCTGTTTATGATTCGGTGATTAAAAAGTATGTAGCTAATTTTACAAATGCAGGGAATAAGGTTATTTTAAAGGCGACTTTATATTCGGATACTGAGCAACGTTATACCCCAACATTATCAAACGTAAAAATAACAGCATGGGATTCAGGAAAATACAGTAGCTCAGGGAAGGTAATCACAAAAACAATTCACATTTCTGATCCATCGACTGGTTTAGTCCTAGAGTTGCATGGTAAGAAAAATTTGGGTTCTATAAATGTATCGCTTAAAGTAAATGGTGAAATTATAGCAGGGGTTCTTACTGGAATCGAGGATTTGGTAGAAGTACCAGAAGGTGTATCGTATCCGGCTTCATTATATCTTTTATCTGCAGCTATGGCATTGCGTTCTGAAATTAATGATGCAGATATGCAGTATTATTACTATAAATTTGATTTACCAGAGAATATAACAACATCTTTTGATGCAGAATTGACAATTCAATTGAATGCAAGTGCTGATAGAAAATCTACACCTACAGTTTATAGTTATGTTCTTTTAAATAGTGAATTGAAGTACTTTACTTCGGGAAGTTTTAGTACAAGTAATTATCTTTCTCCACAGGGAGATTATACTTTTGATGAGATTAGGCTGGACGTTGTTGGTGAAGTTCCAACAAATACAGCAGTTAGCTATGAAGTATTTGACTTTGGAAATGGTCAAAGTGTATCACTTACATCAGGTGTGAAAAGTTCACTTGGTATTGATACTGATTATCTTAAGCTCCGTGGAACGCTTACTATAACTGATGAACACCAGACACCTAAGATATCACGAATGACATTAACTGCTGTTGGTGAGACACCTTTGGTGAATGATTTAGAGTCTCTTGATGATGTGGATTATATAAAGAATTCCTATGATACTTTATCCGTATCAACAGATAGAGTAGTAGGAGATACATCATTGATGATTGACCATACAGATGTTGGCTATAATTATTACTCTTTGAATCGATATCATGTGTATGATGCTATAAAACTTCCTATTATCCAGATATGGGTTAAACCTATGACAGAAATTTCAGAGATCGCTTTTGCTGTAATTGATCAGACAGACGGAAAGAGTAAGCGTTTTGTCCATGATGCAGATAGAGACACTCGATTTGAAGTAGGCGAGGATCTCATCTTTAACCAATGGAATCTGATTTTATTGGATTTGCGTGATGTAGTTGGTGGAGAAATAGTGAAAGATGCTATGAGATTGAATGTCATTGTTGACAATGCAGGAACTAAGGTATTAATTGATGGAGTAAGTTCATTACCGTTAAATCAGGTGAATTATGTTTATGACAAAGCCGGGAATCGTACTGGCTATACTGAAAATGGTTTAGCAACTACTTATGAATACGAGTTTGGTTCAAATAGGTTAAAGCGAAGATATAATCAGCATGAGGATATTTACTATACTTATGATTACAATGGTAACTTGATCCGTCAGGAAGTAACTAGTTATGGTGATTATTACTATTTTGATTATGTCTATAACGAGCTGAATCAGTTGGTTGAGATTAAGAAAAATGGTAGTTTGATAGCTGAATATTGTTATGATCATGGTGGATTAAGGTATAAGAAGGTTGATAATGTAACAAATAAAACGACAATTTATGTTTATGGTACAGGATATGAGCCTATATATGAAGAAATATATAGTAATTCTAATTTAGGTATTCCACTGAATAAGATAAGCTATCTTAGTATGGGTGGCAAGCGGATAGCTCGTGCTGAAGATAATTCTAAATCATACTATTTCGCAGATCATCTTGGAAGTACAAGAATAGTGATGGATGAAAGTGGAAATTGTACATATAGTGAATATAAGCCTTTTGGAAGTGATTTTGTAAGTAGTAATGAGAGGTATAAGTTTACTGGTAAAGAGGATGATGGAGTAACGGGATTGCAGTATTTTAATGCAAGGTATTATGATCCTGGGGTTGGTAGGTTTATTAGTGAGGATTTTGTAAAACAAGGTTATAATTGGTATTTATATAGTGGTAATAATCCAGTAGTTAATGCAGATAAAAATGGGTTATGGTTTGATACATTTTTCGATATTGCAGGCATAGTTATGGATATTGTAGATATAGTTAAACATCCAAAAAATGCTATAAATTGGGTTGCTTTAGGGGCTGATGTAGGTTGCATGGTGCTACCTGGGGCAACTGGTGGTAGAGCTGTAAAAGCAATTGGTAAAGCTGATGATATGATGGATATTGTTAAAGGTGCTAAGAAAATTGATGATGTTATTGATGTAGCTAAGGGAATGAGTAAACTTAGTAGTAAAAATATAAAACATATGAGTAAGCATATTTCAAGTGAATTTTTTAACCAAGCAAAATATTTATCGAAGGAAGCATTAGAAGGAAAATTAAAGAAAAATACTTTTTTTAATCCAAATCGGTCTAAAGAACAAATAATATCAATTGTTGAATCAGGATATCATGTATTAAAAAATCAAGGATTAACAGGATTGCAGTCGTATGTAGTAAAAGGAGAAACAATTAAAATATTTATTAAAGCAGATGGTACTTTTGATACAGCTTATGGGTTACACAAGTTAACTTCAGAATTTTTTGGTCATTAAGGGGGAGTTATTATGTTTGAGATAAAATATAGAATAATAGAAAATATTGGCATGTTAAAAGAATGGGATGCAAGTACGTTTGACGAAGAAGGTGATGTAGAAGGTTTTTTTCAATTAAATTTTAATGGTAACTATTACGGATACTATCATAATAGAGAATTGAAAAATGGAGAAACCGGGTTTGATTTAATTACTCATTGGTTTGAAATGCTAATCAAAGTATATTTAGTTTTAAAAACTTCAAAATATGTTGTTCTAAGTGATATAGAATCTTTTAATACTTGGCTTGAATTTAAATTAAGAAGTAAGAAAGATTTAGAAGTAAGTATAATTGAATATGATAAAAAAGATGAAGTTGATGCAATAGTTACAAGTCAATTTGATAAATATACATTCTCTGATTGGAAGAATATTTCTATATCAGTGAAGGATTTTAAAGAAGAAATTTTTAAGCAATCAAATCTATATGTTGAAGAGTTAAATAATATTAATCCAAAGTTATTAGAAAGTAAGCGTATATCAAATTTAAAGTCATTAATATATAAAATAAATGGCTAGTAATTGAAAGGACTTAAGAAGTTGTATTTAATTGCTTTTAAGCGGTGGTGAGTATTTATCTTTCCATCGCATTTTATTTTTATGGGCGGGTACACTTAGTACTAAGTAAGCGTCAAATGGGTTCTTTCCATAGTTATTGGATTTTGCAGTGGAATATGGTATACTAGTAAGTACCATATACACAGGAGGAATACATGGATAGTATAATAAAAATGCTTGATAAAACGTAACTATTCAGTCGCTAACTAAAAAGTAAAGCTTTTGACTGATTAGTTACTGCCGCCTTTATTGCAGTAAAAGCATCGATTTTATGTTTATTAGCAGTTCCGATATAAGACATAATTGTTG
>JAGMES010000062.1 GCA_023128035.1 Halanaerobiales bacterium
CAATTCCCACCACTTATAGAAGTGGAGGTCTTAACTCAAAAGATAAAACAAAAAGACTATGTATTCAAACATAGCCTTAATATCTCGAAATGTCAATCTTTTCCCGATGCTTATTCCTCTGATTTATAAACTCCTCAACCCGATCTTCAGAAACATTGAGCATCAATTCAAGCGGAAATTTTACATCTTCGATAAGTCTAAATACCAAATCAAAATTACCGACATCGCTTGAAAAGTGAGAACCACTTCCAAAAGCCAAAACTAGTTCCTGATCCATAGCTTCTTCTAAAACTTTTTTATAATAGTTATAACTATTTTTCTGATCTGCTTGATTTTTAACAAAAAAACTATTGTTAACCCCTAATAGAGTATTATTTTCCTTCGCAACTCTAACAACAGTCGAAATATCAATAGGATAATTCTCATAATCAGAATGAATAATAATATCAATCAATGGGTTAAAAATAGCGTTTATTATTGCTTCTGTATTTTCTTGAATAGCTTTCCCTTCATATCCAGTATTTCTATGAAGTCCAGCTAACACTAAATCCAGATCATAAATAGTTTCTGCAGGTAAATCTACAGTTCCTAAAGTATCCTGAATATTCAACTCTACTCCTCTTAAAACATTCAAATTCTTCATCACAGTCGGAACAACCCGAAAGTTACCAAAATAATATGGATGAGGACCGTCTGGAAAAGTTGGACCATGTTCAGTGATAGCCACATACTTTAATCTTTTTTCCACACCTGTCTGAATATTTTCCTGAATCGTACTAAAAGCATGTCCATTAGCGACAGTTTGTGTATAAAAATCTGCTACAAATTTCACACTTACACCTCTTTCGAATAATACTACATAACGAATTAGTTATCTTCAGTATCTCCAGTTTTTCTTTAAAAAATTGCGGGTTTCTTAAAGTTTTATTAGAATACTGAAAATAATATTTAATTCGTAGACTTAGTTGTTAGATGTCAGACAAATATGTTTGTAATACAGGGCCTACTTTTGTAGACCCTGCTTAGTTTTTTAATCTAAAAGTGCATTAATTTCTGCAACAGCTTTATCTAGAGCATCTTTAATAGTCATTTTGTTTAAGAGAGCAATTTCAATGTAATCACCAATAATATTACGTGCTTGGCTCCATGCATCTGGC
Source organism: Halanaerobiales bacterium (assembly GCA_023128035.1). The sequence continues at coordinate 1,158 of JAGMES010000062.1, forward strand.
TTAGGATCAAATACACCCATGTTTAATTCTAATTCTTTAGCGCCAGCAGCAGCGAATGGGTTTCCAGCAAGATATTCTTTCCATTCTTTAGTTTCTTGAGCCGAATAGCGAACTGGTAAATAACCAGAATTAACAGCCCAATAAGTTGTGCTTTCTGTACTTGTGATAAATTTTAAGTATTTCATAGCAGCTAATTTAACTTCAGCAGAATGCTTGCTAAACACTGCAATATTTGTACCAGCAAAAGTTGCAGCATACTGCTCATCACGAGTTACAGGAGCAGTTGTCCAGTTAAATTTATCACCAACAGCTTTAACTGTATAAGGAATTCCAGCAGAAGTATCCATATACATAGCCAATTTTTCTTCACCCAATGGACCATTTAAGTAGCCACTGTTGATAACTCCACACTTATACTTGTAAACCATATCATGTAAAAATTGAAGAGCTTTTTGACCAGCTTCGTCGTTGAATACAGCTTTAGTCTCATCTTCATTCAAGAAAGTTCCACCTGCTTGACGTAAGAAGATACCAAAAGTATCTACATTTGGACGAATTCCGAAACCATAAACATCAATTACGCCATCGCCATTAACATCTTTTGTAGCTGCAGTAGCAGTTTCAATTAATTCTTCCCAGTTAGTTGGAAGAACTGGAACCATATCAGTGTTAGCATATAAAACAGTTATACTCTTGTTAAAAGGCATAGTGTACATTATGTCATTCCAAGTACTACTCTTTTGGAAACCCCAGATAACATCATCAATTTCTTCTTGAGTAAATACAGAACCGATATACCATTGTACCGCTTCTACTGTATTAGCATTAATCAACTTAGTTAACCAGTTTTCATAAGCTTGAGCCATTACTGGTGGTTTACCAGCAGCTACAGAACCTAAAATTTTCTTTTGCAAATCGCCATATTTACCTTGATAAATCAATTGAACTTCGATCTCGTCTTGAGATTCATTGAATCTCTTAGTAAGTTCCTCTAAAAATGGACTATGACCTTTACTCATTGCGTGCCAGAAAGTAACAGTAATCTTGTCTTTTGCTGCAGCAGGGATAACAACTAATCCCATTACCATAACTGCAACTAGAGCGATGAAAACAAACCTCTTCATCAAAATTCCTCCTTTTAAATTATGTATTTGTATTGTTTAACAACATTTTCGGAAGTTCAGTGAGAGTCACATCTCCTTCCTAAAGTTGTTAAGTTTAATCTATTTAGCTTTACGAAGATTAGCTTTTGTTAATTCTTAACTCTACCCCTTCATTCCACTTCTACTGATCCCTTGAATAAACTGTTTCTGTAAGAAGAAGAACAGGATCAAAATAGGCAATAATGCGAAAGTAGAAGCAGCCATCATTAAGTGATAATCAGCTCCCACATCTGATGAGAAGAATGTGAGACCTACCGGAACAGTCCTCATTCCTGGCGAATTTGTTACAATTAAAACCCAGAGAAAAGCGTTCCAACTACCAACAAATTTGAACAATGCTGCAGTAACCAACACTGGTTTAGATAAAGGTAAAACAATCTGCCAAAGGAATCTAAATCGACTGCATCCATCAATCTTAGCTGCATCATGCAGCTCATCTGGAATAGTCATAAAAAACTGACGCATCAAAAAGATTCCAAAAACACTTACAATCCAGGGAATAATTAAAGCTTTGTATGTATCAATCCAGTCTAACTTAATAATGGTCATATAGTTTGGAATCAGCAATACTTCTCCTGGAATCATCATCGTACCTAGAAAGATAAGAAAAATCGTATTCTTACCGAAAAAATTCATCTTAGCAAAAGCATACGCACCAAGAGCAGACGTAATCAACTCCAAAACTGTACAACTAATTGCTACAAAAAAACTGTTGAAGAAATATTTAGCAAATGGAGCGAAATTCCAAGCAATTTTATAATTTTCCCACATAATTTTATCAGGAATCCATTTAGGTGGCATTGAAGTGATTTCCGAAGGCGTCTTTAAAGATGTAGAAATCATCCAGAAAAATGGTAGTAATACAAAAATTGCCCCAACGGTTAAGAGAAGATAAGTCAAGAAACGAACAATCTTTTCTTTCGTTCTATATGAAACTCCAATGGTTGTCTTTTTATTACTTAGTTGGACATTCGTAGCTTCTTTCATATTCTTATCACCTACCTTTTAACTATAATGAACCCGTTTTTTCGACAAACGCATCTGAATCAAAGTAAAGATAAAGATAATAAAGAAAAGAATATAAGATCCTGCCGATGCATAACCCATTCTCCAATCATTAAATGCTTTTGTATATATGTAGAATACCACAGTCAAACCACTATTTAGCATACCTGGAGTACCTTCATACAGTACAAAGACTTGAGTAAAGATTTTAAAAGCCCCAATTATAGAGATAATAGAAATGAAAAACGTTGTTGGTGATATAAGTGGTAAAGTGATGTGACGGAATTTATCCCATCTAGAAGCACCATCAACTTGAGCAGCTTCATATAGTTCATTTGGAACATTTTGCAAACCTGCTAGGAAAATAACAATGTTGTAACCCATCATCTTCCAAACACTAAGAATAATTAGATTAGGAATAGTAAATGACGGATTATTTAACCAATTAAGAGGTGCAAAAGTGAGCCAATGTTCAGCATTTCCAAAAGTGAATACGTATGCAAACCAATTTACCAGTTCAGTTGCTTTTAGTAAAAAATAATTTAATAGACCATAGCTATTATAATTAAAAATCCACTTCCATACCATTGTTGCCGCAACTGGTGACGTGATCCATGGAATAAAAAAGGCTATACGAAACCAAGAACGTGCTTTAATTTTTGTATTGAGTAAAATTGCGATAAAAAGCGAGATCAACATGGTAAGTGGTACAGAAAAAAATACAAAGTAACTTGTATTTATTAGAGATTTACGGAAGAGACGATCTTTGAATAAATCCTGATAATTTTCCAATCCAACAAATTTTTGCGTACCGATCATATCCCATTCTGTAAAACTCATAAAGAATGATTTAAAAACCGGATAAAAAACGAAAACACCCAGAATTATAAACACAGGTAGCAAATATACATATGCCCAAAATGTTTCTACCCAAAAAGATTTCTGTTTATACTTGACTGGAATATTCATTCTTCAACTTCACCTACCTTAATAAGTAATAGCATCCTTTTCGTCTTCAAGAAACCCGCTTTATATAAATTCACCAAAAAGTTCAATTTTCCTGTTTCTTTTTTTTTGAATTTTCGAAATTTTTACCCTCCCTCTTTGCAAATGCTTAGAGAAAGGGTTTTAATTGAACTTTCAAATATTTTTCTACCATAAATACTTTTTTCTTTAATTATCTCTCAAGAAAATGTGCATCTAAAAATTTTCGAATTGCCATTGCTGTTTTCTCACTAATCCCTTCCACATCACAAAGCTCTTTAATAGTAGATGAACGGATTTTTTCAAGGGAACCAAAATGTTCTACCAAGGCCTTGCGACGTTTGGGACCAATCCCTGGAATTTCATCAATTAAGGTATAAGTCATTCGCTTTGTACGCAGTCGTCTGTGATAGCTAACTGCAAAACGATGCGCTTCATCTCGCACTCTCTGGGTCAAGTATAGTGCCTCTGAATGCCTTGGAAGAATAATCGATTCAGAACGACCTGGTACAAAGACCTCTTCTTCCCTTTTGGCTAAACTGATGATAGGTTGATCACAAATTCCCAGTTCTCCTAAAATATGAAGAGCAGCATTCAATTGACCTTTTCCCCCATCTATAAGAATCAAATCCGGCATCTTCAAACCTTCTTCCATGATTCTGCGATAACGACGTCCAACCACTTCATTCATGCTGGCATAGTCATCAGGACTACCTTCTGCTACTTGAATTTTGAAACGTCGATAATCTTCTTTCTTCGCCTGACCATTCTCAAAAACCACCATTGATGCTACCGTGTCAGTACCTTGAATATGAGAAATATCAAAACCTTCAATTCTGATTGGAGGATTCTCTAGCATCAAATATGTCTGCAACTCTTTAACACCTTTAAGTGGTCGATCCGAAGAGAAAGTCTCGCGAATTTTTTCTTTCTTAAGATTTTCAACAGCATTTTTATAGGCCATCTCTATCAACCTTTTTTTCACGCCACGTTGAGGTACATGAATAGAAATTTTTTTCAACGCGATCCCTCTAAGCCATTCTTTGATTATCTCTTGATCATGTAATTCTTCCTGTAAAAGAATCTCCTTTGGTAAAATTGGTTGGTCAAGATAATATTGCTTAATAAAAGCTGATAAAATTTCGCTTAAATCTTCTTCATCTGCGCCTTCCATCATAAAATATTCCTGACCCATTAAACGTCCACGCCGGATTATCATCACCTGCAAACAAGCTTTATCATCTTCTACAGCAACAGCTATCAAATCTCGATCCGTCAAATCTTCTTCTGTAACTACTTTCTGACGCTGTGTGACTTTTTCAATCGCCTGAATCGAATCACGATAAAAAGCTGCCATTTCAAAATCTAAACTTTCCGAAGCCTTAATCATCTTTTCTTTAATGTCTCTAATTAGCTCATTCCCTTTCCCTTCTAAAAAAAGAATTACTTCTTTTATTATCTGGCCATATTCTTTTTTAGATATCTCCCCAATACATGGGCCAGAACATTTTTTAATATGATGATTTAAACAAGCCCGTTCTTCAAATTTGCCAGAAACAATCCTTTTTTTACACAAACGAACAGAAAATATCTTCTGTAAAATTTTTAATGTTTTGTAAACAGCATTGAGATCAGTAAAAGGTCCAAAGTATTTTGCTCCATCATGCTTTACTAATCGTGTCTTGAATACCCGCGGAAAATCTTCATTGACCGTAACCTTAATATATGGATAAGTCTTGTCATCCTTCAACCGGATATTAAATCTAGGCATGTGATTTTTGATCAAATTTGCTTCAAGTATTAATGCTTCTACCTCAGAATCTGTCACAATATAATCAAAATCAGTAATATGCTGTTTTAATATCTCGGTTTTTAAGGTATGTTGCTTAGATTCCTGAAAATAAGACCTTACCCGATTTCTTAGCACCTTTGCCTTTCCTACATAAATAATCTCCCCTTTTCGATCTTTCATCAAATAAACACCTGGGTGTTTGGGGAGAATTTTTAATTTTTCATTTAGACTCATTAAGCATCATCCTTACTAAGAATAATTACTGTTGTTATACTATTATAATATAGAATAAGTTTCACCGCAAGTTAAATTAAGATTTCAAATAGATGAACTTCATTGACATAATAATCTGAATATTTTTTCTTTTATTTTTAAGAAGGATTTCTGATAGATTTCTAGAAGTATGAAGTATTACTTTGTTAAATAATTCACAAAACTATAATTTTAAAAATTTCTTTTATAGAGATCTTCTATGTACTTAATAACTTAGACTATAAAAGATCAATTCCTTTTTAAAAAGGAATTGATTGCTTTAAATTATTTAATTTTCAGCAATCAATTTTGCCTTATACGCTACTTTTCAGTCTTATTTATCTATTTTTTTATTGTATTTGAGAAATTAAACACAATATGCGAAAGCTTTTTAACTTAATTAGCCATCAATACCTCTTTAATATGCCCCATGTGTTTACTTTTTGCAGCAAAGTAATTACATGGAGCATTATAATTTAAGTAAGTATAGCTGCTTCACCAAATTTAACATTCACAATTACTAAACCTTGGTCTGGTTCTAATTTAAGGTCATTCATCAACTCATATATAGGCTTCTCTGGATTGAGATCAAAACTCTCAAGATCAATCTCCACATCCTGATCCTTTAGGCCATTATTTATAATCACAATTACTTTATCACCCTCTGTTAAACGTTCAAAGATAAACAAGCCAGTCGCTTCATCCATGAACACTGTACGAAAATCTCCTCTTCGCAAAGCTTCATATTTCCGTCTAAGCTGAATCATCTTGCAATGATGATTCAATAACTCCTGATCCTGATCTTTTTCATCCCAAGGCATACATTTTCTACAATTTGGATCATTTTCACCTATAACTCCTAACTCATCTCCAGCAAAGATAAAAGGAACTCCTAGATATGTCATTTGAAATGTAATCGCTAATTTAAAAGCCTTTGTATCTCCTTTTAAACGAGTTAGAACTCTAGCTGTATCATGACTCCCAAAGAGATTCCAATTAGCCTCTACAGCCTGTTTACGATAAGTTACACGATTTCTAGTTAGTCTCTCGTTAAATTCACTAACACTAAGAGATTTTTCCCCACAAAATCTGAGGACAGCATCTGTAAAATGATAATTCATAACCCCATCAAATTGATCACCCTGCAAATAACTTCCTGAATGATGCCAGGTTTCACCGATAATATATACATCATGTTTAATTGCCCTCATCCTATCTCTAAACGCGCGCCAAAATAAATGATCTACCTCATTGGCTACATCCAACCGCCATCCATCTATATCGAATTCTCGAATCCAATATTCACCAACCTGTAAGAGAAATTCACGTACATCAGAATTCGCTGTTTTTAGTTTAGGCATGTTCCAAACAGTACTAGCAAAAACTTCATAATTCAAAGGTTCTGTAGTTACAGGAAAACTATCAATATAGAACCACTCAGTATATGGAGACTCTTCACCTCGTTTAACTACATCTTGAAACTGATAAAAATTATAACCACAATGATTAAAGACTGCATCCAAGATAACCCTAATTCCTCGTTTATGACATTCCTCAACTAATTGACGAAAGATTCTCTTATCCCCAAAGTGAGGATCAATTTTATAATAATCTGTAGTATCATATTTATGTGAGGTAGGAGATTCAAAGATTGGTGTTAGATAAAGAATATTTATTCCTAATTTTTCTAGATAAGATAATTTAGCAAGTATTCCACTCAAATCTCCACCAAAGAAATCCATCTCAGATGTAGGCTTCTCTCCCCACTCTTTGCATTCTTCTGGATCATTTGATTTATCTCCATTATAAAATCTGTCCGGGAATATTTGGTAAACAATAGCATCTTTAGCCCAATCAGGCACTTCAAAGAAATCTTTATCGGTAATATAAGGATATTGAAAATATCCAGAGTGATAACCCATTGGTCTTTGGATACTAAAACCAAATTCATTATACCAATAACGTTCTTTTCCATCGTCCAATAGAAAATGATAACGAAATCTACGAGTCATCACCTGAACTTCAGCTCTAAAGTAATCAAATAGTTGATCACTTGCATATTTAAACATAGTCAACTGTTCTACAGCATCTGCACCCTTATATCGATCACCGTAGATGAGTTGAACCTCCTTTAAATCATCTCGAGCTGCTCGAAGCTGAATCAGTAAGATATCTTTAGATATTGGGTAAGCATATGCTCCACTAGCTTCATGAAAGATCGCTTCACGCAACACTACAATTTCCTCCTTTATCGTCGTTAACCTTTTGTTGCACCACCGGTCAAACCAGAGATAAAATATTTTTGTAACGACATATATAAAACCACAATTGGAATCGCCATTAATAAAGATCCAGCAGTAAATGTAGTCCAATTTTGGCCAAACTTATCGTTAACCAATGAGAATAAACCAACAGTTAATGTATATTTGTTAACTGATGTCAAAAGTAGTCGTGCCAAAATAAAATCACCAAAAGGAATTACAAAATGAAAAATAGTAATAACCGCAATGATTGGAGAAGCAAGCGGCATCATTATCTTCCAAAATATCGTACTGCGACTAGCTCCATCGATCAATGCTGCTTCTTCTAAAGACTTTGGAATTGTATCAAAATATCCCTTCATAATCCAAGCATTAAAGGGGATATTCGCTCCTGCGTAAACAAAAACTAAACCTAGCTGTGTATCAAGGAGGCCGACCATATTTAATAGGATATATAAGGCAACAATATTCATAAATGCAGGAAACATTTGAACAACCAGCATGAACATCATTCCATATTCCCGACCTCTAAATCGAAATCTTGAAAAAGCGTATGCCGTGAAAGAGCAGAGAAGAACACCTAAGAAAGCAGTCATGACTGCTATTTTGAGAGTATTTCCATACCACCTTAAGAAAGGATAATCGGAATCCGTAAGTAATTCTTTATAATGACTTAAAGTCGGATTTTTCGGAAACATCGTTGAACTGTATAAAGTATCACCAGGATTGAAAGATGCACCTATCATCCACAAAATCGGATAAATAGTAATGCAAAGCATCATGAGTATAAATAAATAACTTAACGATAAACGCAACACCTTTAAAACCTTTTGATTAAGTATCATTGTAAAAGATCCTCCTCTTTAAAGGATCGTGTCCTTCTAAAATTATAAATACTAAAACCTGCGACAATAATAAATATTATCAGTGAAAGGGCTGCTGCGTAGTTATACTTCAGTTTATTCAAAGTTAGCTTGAAAACCCAGGAAATAAGAATATCAGTACCTCCTGCATCCCTAAGCCCCATAATTGGTGGATCTCCTTGATTAAACAAATAAATTACATTAAAGTTATTAAAGTTGTAAGCCAGATTCATAATTATAAGTGGTGTCATAGAATAAAGAACTAACGGTAAAGTAATTTTCCAGAATTTTTTGAAAGGGCTTGCTCCATCAACCACTGCTGCTTCATAAATATCTTGTGGAATACTTTGCAAAATACCTGTACAAAGAGCCATATTGAATGGAAATCCTAACCACAAATTAACTAACAAAACTGAAAACTTTGCCCAAAAGGGATCTTCCATCCAGCGTATTGGTCCAATATTTATAGTAGCAAGCATCTGATTAATCGGACCAAAATGTGTATTAAAAAGGCCAGCAAAGAGAATAATTGAAACCACTGCCGGAACCGCCCACGGCAAAATTAATAACGTCCTCCAAAGCTTGGATAATTTTATATCTTTCTGATTCAATATCAGGGCAACCAAAAGTCCCAATCCAAAAGTTGAAGCCGTTGCTAAAACACTCCAAACAACAGTCCACGAAAAAACAGCCACAAATGTTCTCCTCCAAGACCCGAATGTCCATATTTTAATAAAATTTTTGAAACCTACCCATTCAATTAATTTGCCTGGTGGAGAATGATATAAATCATAATTCGTAAAGGCAATTAATATGGTAAAGATCAAAGGAATTAATGTAACTAAAATCAGAAAAGTCATACCTGGAGTAAGGTAAAGATATGCGGTAGCATGCTCTATAGTATTTTTTACTGTCTTTTTGATTCCTGCTACTTTCCTGCCTTGATCACGTAATTTTCCATTTCGATATGCATCAGTAATATTATAAATATAAAACCCCAAAATAATTAAGAAAAAAAACGCTCCTACCAGACTTTTTATCAAAATAACCAATGAATGATCCTGTCCTGGGACATTACCTAATGTAGTAAATCCCCAATAAGAATACTTCCATAGTTCAAAACCTTGAAATATAGCAGAAACGTAAAATATTATAAATGCTATCCCTTTAACGATTTGTCTATTATAAAGCTGGCCCAACCCCATACAAATCACAGATAATGCCAAAGCAATATAACGTCTAACCCCACCAGTACTATTAGGAGATATTGCTGGAGTCGTTTGTGAAAACATTTTTTTTGCACCTCTCTTTCCAGAAAAGATACATTCACACAACATGTGTGTGAATGTATCCTGAATTTTTCTAAATTAGTTCTTCATTTCCCAAATGCTCTCTTGAATTTGCTCTACAGCCATTTCCAAAGCCAAATCAGGAGTAGCTTCTTGATTCAAAATATGAGTTAACGCAGCAGCCATTGGATCCCAAACTTGACCCATTTCTGGAACGTTAGGCATTGGAACACCACGACCTGCTTGAGTAGCAAATGCTAAGAAATCTGCATTTTTCTTAAATTCTGGCATTTCCAAAATTTCTTTGTTAGTTGGAATAATTGCGCTCATTTCATAATGCTTAAAAGCTATATCTTTACTTGTTAACCAGAGGATAAATTTCAAAGCAGCATCTTTATTCTCACTAAATTGGCTAACATAATAACCTTTTACACCAATAAAAGTAGTTGGGTAATTACCATTAGAAAGTTTTGGTAATGGAGCGATTCCATAATTTATACCAGCATCTTTATAGTTTTTGAAAGACCATGGACCATTGATGATAGCAGCAACTTTACCTTCTTTAAACAGACCATCTGTTACATCATAGTTAGTACCTTCTGGAATCAAACCTTCAGTACGGAATCTTAAGACTAATTCTGCACCTTCAATCGCACCATCATTTGCAAGACCAACACTTTCTACATCTAAACCACCGTCAACTTTCTCAAAAACATAACCACCATAACCACCTAGAAAACCATAAGTAAAGTAGAAGTTTGTAATATCATATAAGAAACCATATTGGTCTTCAGTTGTCATCTCTTTTGCGATAGCAAACAGAGCATTCATTGAGTTAGGAACAACTGGAAGAAGGTCTTTATTATAGATTAAAGCTGTAGTTTCCAAAGAATAAGGGATACCATAAACTTCACCGCCATAGCTCATAGCATCAATAGTTGATCCAATATATGGTGCAAGTATTTCAGAAGTTACATCAAGAGGAGCAATGATTCCTTCTAAAACCGCTTGACCTATTCTATCATGAGGCCAAACTAGAATATCCGCACCTTTACCAGCAGGACCATCAAGAGCTAATTTTGAACCTTGATCTAATTGATCAACTGCAACAACTTCAATCTCAATACCAGTCTCAGCAGTAAATTGGTCTATTACACTGTTAAGAAATTTCGTTTCAGGGCCAGCGCTTTCCCAGATCACCAATTTAGTAGCCAATGCATTGGCACTCAAAACTAACATCAACACTAATACCAGAACTAAACTTCTCTTATTCATAATTCATCCTCCTAAATATTTTTTTTTACCTAAAAACCCAAGAAAACTTCAATCTACTCCCCCCTCACCCCCCAGAATTATTTATTGAAAAAGTTTATATTTGAACAATCAAATCTTTATCTTCAACAATACTATTCACCTTTTCCCCATTAACCCAAACACTCTTCATATTAGCTAAACCTTTGAAAATTACATTTAATACTTTGATAGAGGAAGTAAATCCTTTGACTTCAGAACTAACAGTTAAATATATATCCTCAGAACTAAACTGTACTTTCCAACGACTTAAATTATATTTTCCTTCCCGATAATCAAAGCTCTGTCCATCATCTTCATAATACAATTCATCCACATCCCTACCAGGATATATCAGAATAGTAAGTTCCTCGATTTCCTTTTCGCCAATGTAATTAACCACAGGAGCCATAGGTATGAAGGAACCTGCTTTAACAAAAATAGGCATCTTACTTAATGGGGCATCAGCTAGAATAGACTTTCCACCTAAATATTTCTCATCAGTATGAAAATCGTACCATTCACCCTCTGGCAAATACACTCCTCGGCAATCTTTACCAGGCTGGATGACAGGTGCGATTAACAATGCTTCCCCTAACATGAATTGATCATTTAAATTATGAACCTTTTCATCGTTCTGATATTCTAATACCATTGGACGCATAACTGGATCACCTAATTTTGATGCCCGATAAAAGAGATTATAAAAATATGGCATCAAACGATAACGAAGAGAAATATATTCTTTTGCAATATTCTCAATTTTTTGACCATAACTCCATGGTTCCTGATCTCTTGTCCCTACTGCACTATGAGCTCGACAGAAAGGATAACAGATTCCTAACTGCATCCATCTTATAAACAACTCTGGGTCAGCATCAAATCCAAATCCACCGATATCTCCCCCGGCAAATGTAACCCCACTCATCCCAAGAGTAGTCAACATCGGAATCGAAAGAGCTAGATGTTCCCAAAAGCTTCGATTATCTCCAGTCCAAACAGCAGCAATCCGTTGAATCCCTGCATAAGCTGCTCTGGTCAATATAAAGGGACGCTCATTTGGACGAGCTTCCAAAAGCCCATTTTTAGTTGCCAGACCCATATAAATTCCATAAAGATTATGAAATTCACCATGAGTAATCTCACGACCATCATTCTTATGAAGAATATCAAGATCCATGGTTTTGCTCTCTGCATCCATAACTGCAGGTTCATTCATATCATTCCAAATTCCAGCAATTCCTTCTTTTACAAATTCTTTATTTTTTTCAGCCCACCAATTTCTGACCTCAGTATCAGAAAAATCAGGGAAGACGCTTTCTCCTGGCCATACTTTTCCCACAAAAGGAAAACCAAATTTATCGCCACAGAAATAACCGTTCTCCATCCCTTCTTGATAAACGCTATAATCAGCATCTTTTTTGACACCTGGGTCAACAATTGTAATCACTTTAAATCCTTGATCTTTTAAGTCGGCTAACATCTTTTTAGGATTAGGAAAACGTTCTTGATCCCAAGTAAAAACACGATATCCATCCATATAATCAATGTCCAAATGAATAACATCACAAGGAATCCCTTTTTCACGAAATGTTTTTCCAATTTGATTTACCTTTTCCTCAGGGTAATAACTATAACGAGATTGTTGGAACCCTAGAGACCAAAGAGGTGGTAACTCCATTTTTCCTGTCAATTCGGTATATCGTCGAATAATCTTTTTCAATGTCGGACCATAAAAAACATAATAATTTAATGAACCACCCTCTGCTTCGAAATAGAAATAATCTTCTGACTCTTTACCTAAATCGAATCTAGTTAAAAATGTATTATCAAAAAAGATACCATAGGCCATTTTGTTCTTCATGCTAAGAAGAAACGGAATCGATTTGTACATGTGTTCGGTATCGTGAACATGAGCTAAATATTGATCATAATTCCAAAGCTCATGATTTTCACCGCGTTTATTCAAAAATCCTGTACGTTCTCCTAAGCCATAAAACTTTTCATCAGAATTAAGCTTTTTCATTGCTCGAACTTTAGAATTTCCTATTTCAAAACCAAGACCTGCTTGGTCATAATCAGCTAAAATAATATTTCCTTCAGTATTATAAACTGTCATAGCATAAGGATAATGACCAATCTTCACTCTTAATTTTTCAGATTCTATAGTCAGTTGAGTTTCATTTTCAATAATAGTGAGATTTATATCAGCCCATTCTTTTTTGCAAATAGCAATAGAATCCAATACAACCTCTTCTGGGCGGATCATTTTTACCTGAAAAAGGTCATCTGCTAAAAAATGAATCTGAATATTACATTTCTCAGCCATAAGCAATATTTTATTCTTATTGATTTCAACTCCTAGAACATCACCTGGATTTTGCCATCTTAAGCTCATCGTATTTTCCTCCTAAGCAGTATATATTAGTATAATGTTTGCACAAAAATGAAAAATTTTTATCAATCTAATTGTTTACATGAATCACGAATAATGAGTTCAGTTGAAAGAGATACCTGTCGTTGACTTATCTCTTCACCTTTGATGATTTTTATCAACATACCGACAGCAGTAACCCCCATCTCATAGATTGGAATTCGAATGGTGGTTAATGAAGGATCAATGTATGATGCAAATGGACCATCATTAAACCCAATAACACTAATATCTTTTGGGACAGCTAATCCCTTATTTTTAAGCATCTGTATAGCGCCAATTGCTAAGATATCATCAGTTGCAAAAACAGCTGTCAAATCAGGATGTTTTTCTAAAAGCTTCATCATACCCTGTGTTCCACTCTCTACGGTAAATTCAACCTCTTCGATTAAAGTAGAGTCATATGATATCCCTGCCTGAGATAAACCTAATTGATAGCCCTCCAAACGATCCTGTGACATAATATATTCCATTGACCCACTTAATAGTCCAATCTTTTGATGTCCCAATTCAGTTAAATACGTTACAGCTTTTTTGGCTGACTCGACATTATCATTATTTACCCAATAAAGTTCATCATCATTTGGAACCCTCCCGACCAGCACAATTGGATGATTACCATGTTGAACTTTTTGGATTAGTGAATCATTCACCCTGGATGCTAAAACCAAAAGACCATCTACCCGGCGCTCACGTAGCATTCGCAGTGCTTCTTCTTCTTCTTCAAAATGGTCTTTACTACTACTCAATAATAAACTATATCCATATTTTTGAGCTATTGAAGTTATTCCTCGAATAATCTCTGGAAAGAAAGGATTTGATAAAGCTGCTACAACAGAACGAGATAAAACTAGTCCTATCATTTCTGTGCTATTATTTACTAGACTACGAGCATTTGCATTAGGATAATATCCTATCTCATCCATTGCTTTTTTTACTTTTTCATGGGTAGCCAGACTGATACGTTTATTTCCTGCAATAACTCTTGAGACTGTTGACGGCGACACATTCGCTAATTTTGCTACATCTTTAATAGTTACCCCCATAAAATCCTCCTCTATAAGCTGTATATTTTATTCTTTGTGTTCAAACGTTTGCACAACTTCTCAAAAAAAAATCACACTTTTCTTTATGATTCTACATAGTTCTCAAAATGCCTGCTTAACATCAAGCTTTTTTTTAGATTATTTATAGTTATATAAATTTCAAAAACTTAAAGGCTGAGGAATTTATCTCCTCAGCCTTTAAGTTTTTGAATTCGAAATAAAATCATTAGGCTTCTATAGCCATCTGTTCAAAAGTGTTTTCTCCAGAATACTTTCCATTTGCTAATACATTCTTCAAAAATTGACCTGTATAGGATTTTGAATTTTGTGCCACTTTTTCAGGTGTTCCCGCAACAATTATCTCTCCACCCCGTTCTCCTCCTTCTGGGCCAAGGTCAATAATATAATCTGCTGATTTAATAACATCGAGATTATGCTCAATAACCAAAACAGTATTACCGCCTTCACGAAGTTTAAAGAGAATCTGTAAAAGCTTATTTACATCCTCAAAGTGTAAACCTGTAGTTGGCTCATCTAAGATATAAATCGTTTTTCCTGTACTCCGTTTACTAAGTTCTGTAGCAATTTTTACCCTTTGAGCCTCACCGCCAGATAAAGTGGTAGCAGGTTGACCCAATTTAATATAACTCAAGCCAACATCATAAAGAGTTTGCAATCGATTCGCAATTTTTGGGACATTTCCAAAAAACTCTAATGCTTCTTCCACAGTCATACTCAATACTTCTGAAATAGTTTTACCCTTATATTTGATCTCTAATGTTTCACGATTATAACGTTTCCCCTCGCAAACCTCACAGGGTACATAAACATCAGGCAAGAAATGCATTTCAATTTTAATAATTCCATCACCACTACAAGCCTCACATCGTCCACCTTTCACATTAAAAGAAAAACGACCTTTTTGATATCCTCTTGCCTTCGCCTCAGGAGTAGATGCAAATACATCGCGAATAAAATCAAAAAGTTTAGTATAAGTCGCTGGATTAGAACGTGGTGTTCTACCAATAGGAGATTGATCAATGGTAATTACTTTATCCAAGTTTTCTAAACCTAAAATTTCATCATGCACACCTGGACGTTCAATTGAATCATAAAAGTGCTGCATTAATTTACGATGAAGAATCTGATTAATTAGTGTACTTTTTCCTGAACCAGAAACACCTGTCACACAGGTAAAAGTGCCTAAAGGGATCTTAATATCTACATTTTTTAAATTATGCTGTCTAGCTCCTTTGATTTCAACATACTTTCCATTAGATTTCAGTCGTTCAGAAGGAATTGCAATAAATCGCTCTCCAGATAGATACTGACCTGTCAAAGATTTTTCTACCTTCATCACATCTGATGGCACACCTTCTGCAATTACATAACCACCATTTCGACCGGCCCCAGGGCCAATATCTATCACCCAATCAGCCTCTCGAATAGTATCTTCATCATGTTCAACAACAATAACCGTATTACCGATATCCCGTAAATCCTTCAATGTTTGAATTAATCTATCGTTATCCCTCTGATGAAGACCAATACTCGGTTCATCAAGGATATATAATACTCCCACAAGCTGTGAACCTATCTGAGTAGCAAGACGAATCCTTTGTGCTTCCCCTCCAGATAATGTTCCTGCAGCACGGCTTAAATTCAAATAATCCAAACCTACATCATTCAAAAAAAGCAATCTAGCTTTAATCTCTTTCAAAATCTGCTCTGCAATCATCTCTTCTCTAGAAGTCAGTTCCAAATTTTCGAAGAATTCTAAGGCTTCTTTGATAGAAAAACGGGTAACCTGATTTATATTCAACCCACCAACTATTACTGCCAATGTTTCCTTCTTTAACCTTGCACCACCACAAGATGCACAAGGACGTACACTCATATAACGTTCCATATGAGAATGGTATGATCCAGAATTATTATCATTTAAGCGGCGACGAAAATTATTGATAATCCCTTCCCATCTAGTCTCATGAGCTCTAGTTCGACCATAAGAGTTGGTATAATTAAATTTTATAATTTCATCTGAACCATATAAAATTGCATTAATTGCTTCTTTCGATAAATCTTTTAGAGGAACTTCTAAACTAAATCCAAGAGCCTCTGCGACTCCTGCCAAAAGTTGTGGATAATATTTAGCATTGGAATTTCTCCAGGGAATGATTCCCCCTTTTGTTGCAGAACGCTCCCACTCAAGAATCAAATCTGGATCAAATTCTCTTTTTTGACCTAAGCCATCACATTCAGGACATGCCCCATATGGACTGTTAAAAGAAAACATCCGAGGAGTTAACTCTTCAAGACTGATCCCACATTCAACACAGGCAAAATTTTCACTCATCAACATCTCTTTACCGTCAATGACGTCGATAATCACGAGACCTTCGCCCAATTTCAAAGATGTCTCTATCGAATCAGCTAAACGGCTCTGAATACCTTCTTTGACAATTAAGCGATCCACTACAACCTCAAGATTGTGCTTCTTATTTTTATCCAAAACTATATCCTCTGTAACATCTCTAACTTCGCCATCCACTCGCAGACGAACATAACCTTCTCTTTGGGCCATAGCAATGAGATTCTGGTGTTCTCCTTTTCGGCCTTTAACCAATGGAGCAAGAACCTGAACCTTTGTCCTCTCACCTAATCCCATAACTTGATCAACCATCTCACTCACCATCTGAGAAGCAATTGGTTTACCGCATTCAGGACAATGAGGATGCCCGACACGAGCGAAGAGAAGACGCAAATAATCATATATTTCTGTAACTGTACCTACAGTAGAACGTGGATTTCTGCTGGTTGTCTTCTGATCAATACTGATAGCAGGGGACAGACCTTCAATATATTCTACATGAGGTTTTTCCATCTGACCAAGAAACTGTCTAGCATATGCCGATAATGACTCAACATATCTTCTCTGGCCTTCAGCATAGATGGTATCAAAAGCTAGAGAAGATTTTCCTGAACCACTCAAACCAGTAATTACAACTAATTGATCTCGTGGAATATCAAGATCCAGGTTTTTTAAATTATTCTCCTGAGCTCCACGAATGATTATTTTATTCTTAACCATGCTATAAACCTCCACCTATAACTGATTTCGTAAATTTTCAATCTCATCTCGAATCTGAGCTGCAAGTTCAAACTCTAACATTTTAGCAGCATCTTTCATCTCTTCTTCTAGTTCAGAGATCAATCTGTGAATCTCTTGAGGAGTCATTTCGCTTTTCTCATCATCTTTTGGAATCTCCAATTTACGTTTTTTATCAACCAACATCTCTTCAGGACGAAGTACATCTCTGATTGGTTTAACAATTGTTTTTGGAATAATTCCATGTTCTTTATTAAACGCCATCTGGAGTTTCTGACGACGATTAGTCTCATCAATAGCTTTTCGCATAGAATCCGTCATTTTATCAGCATACATAATTACACGTCCATCAACATTTCGAGCAGCACGCCCAATCGTTTGAATCAATGCACGCTCTCCACGCAGAAAGCCTTCTTTATCGGCATCTAAAATCGCAATCAAAGACACCTCAGGCAAGTCTAAACCTTCCCGTAATAGATTGATACCAACCAGAACATCAAATTCTCCTTTTCTTAAATCACGAATGATCTCTTGACGTTCTATTACGTCAATATCAGAATGCATATAGCGAACAGCTATCCCTATCTCTGCTAAATATTCAGTCAAATCTTCACTCATCCGTTTAGTCAGAGTTGTAATCAAAATTCTTTCATTTTTATCATTTACTACATAACGAATCTCTTCCAAAAGATCATCAATTTGTCCTTTAACAGGTCTAACAACTACTTCTGGGTCCACCAATCCTGTAGGGCGAATGATCTGTTCAACAGTCTGGGTAGAATGCTCTGCCTCATAAGGTCTAGGCGTTGCAGAAACCAAAATCACCTGATTTATCAAAGACTCAAACTCATTAAAACGGAGTGGGCGATTATCCAAAGCAGAAGGAAGACGAAATCCATATTCCACTAATTTCTCTTTTCGAGATCTATCGCCTTTATACATCCCGCCAATCTGGGGGATTGTCATATGCGACTCATCAATAATTAATAACCAATCATCAGGGAAATAATCCAATAAAGTATCGGGCCTTGAACCTGAGCTACGTCCAGCTAAGTGTAGTGAATAATTCTCAATTCCAGTACAAAATCCGATAGTAGATAACATCTCCAGATCATAACGAGTACGTTGCTCTATTCGCTGAGCTTCTAATAATTTTCCTTCAGATCTAAATACTCTTAACCGTTCTTCCAATTCTTGCTCAATTGTCTTTAAAGCAACTTTAATTTTATCATCTTTCGTAACAAAGTGACTTGCTGGATAAATTATTACTTCATCTATTGTCTCTAAAATCTCACCAGTCAGAGTATCAATCACAGTGATCCGATCAATCTCATCACCGAATAGTTCAATCCTATACGCTTCTTCCTGATAAGCAGGAAAAATTTCAAGAGTATCTCCTCTAACACGGAATGCACCTCTAGTAAAATTAATATCATTACGATCATACCGGATATTGATCAATTCGCGAATAATTTCACTACGATCTTTGACCATTCCAACCTCCACTCGACAGGAAAGATCCAAATAATCACTAGGTGAACCAAGTCCATAAATACAAGATACACTGGCAACAATAATTACATCATTTCGTTCAAGCAGCTGAGAAGTAGCAGATAATCTAAGTCTATCAATATCTTCGTTAACCGCAGAATCTTTCTCGATATAAGTGTCTGTCTGAGGAACATATGCCTCTGGTTGATAATAATCATAATAACTAACAAAATAACCTACCGCATTATCAGGGAAAAATTCACGAAATTCAGAACAGAGTTGAGCTGCTAAAGTTTTATTATGAGCAATTACTAAAGTTGGCTTATTCACATTGGCGATCACATTTGCCATCGTAAAAGTTTTACCTGAACCTGTTACCCCCAAGAGGGTTTGAAATTTATCCCCACGTAAAATCCCTTTCGTCAACTTTTCAATCGCCTGAGGCTGATCTCCCTGGGGTTTATATTCAGCTATTAAATTAAACTTACTATTTTTCACAGTTACACCTCCCAAAGGCTGACTAGTTTCCACTTAGTAATATTTGCATATTTAAAAGATAATACTCTTCTTATACTAATCGATTAGTATATAATTATATCAGTAATAGTTACTATTTTAAAGAGAAAGTTTAGTGAACGCTTAATTTTTTCTCTTTCCCGAACATATATTCGATATATCTTAATTAATTCCTGCATATTCTTGAAAAATATTAAAAAACCTTTTGGTAAATTTGTGTGTACACGAAAAGAGTTAAGCATATCTACTTAACTAAGGGGGAGTTAAGTAGATATGCTTACTACATTAAAGAATAAATTCTTTTTCTCTTAATATCATTTTTTTACCTTTTTAAGAATACTATGTTTAATAATATCCTTGATTGGCAAAAATAGTTGTGAAGGGAGTTTAATGATATGAACATTTATTTTCCGAAAAAACATAAAAATACCCCCATCCAGTTATTAAACTGGATAGAGGTTTTGTTCTGTGCTAATAAACCCTATAAGATCGATTATCAGGGGAAATATTATATTTTAAAAATCAAAGATGAGGTACGAAGATTGTAATTTAAAACTCTCTTTATAAGCAAACCAGCTATCAAAAAGTAAATACTTTGAAAACCTTCAATCCTACTGCTTAATTTATGATTGCTTAGTCTCGCGCCATTCCTTTAAAATTTCCTGTAAAATAATTGTCATGCCTACAGTTTCATTCACATTTAAACTTAGTTCTTGTCCATCTTTGATTATAAAAACATTTTGTTCATCCCATCTAATTAAAGCATTTAAGTTTTGTCTTTCTTTCATACCACCTCATCCTCACTTTCATACCCCAAAGTCAGAATAAGCCAGGGACGAAAACTTTCTTTAACACCCAACTCTGTTCGAAGATACTCATACCGGATCGCTCCAATCCAACATGACCCTAATCCTACCTGAGTAGCAGCTAAAATAATGTTTTGTGCAGCAATTGAAGCATTTTGGCATCCAAAATATTCCGAAAATTCATCTTTATACTTTTCAGCCAATTGACTTGTATCAACTCCAATCACCATAAGGACAGGGGCTTGTCGAACAAATTCTTGATAATAACTCGCTTTATAGCAAATATTTTTTGTAGATTCGTCTGTTAGTACATAAATCTCCACACAATCAATTCCGCCCGCCTTTGGACCACTTTGACCAATTTCATATAATGCTGTTATTACAGACTGCTCAAGAACGACCTGTTTGTAATTTCTGACACTTTTTCGTTTTACAAAAAAATCTTTTAATTCAACCATATTGTTCCCCATTCCTCTACCCTCCTCCGTAAACTGTTAAATAAAAATAATCCGATTCCTATAAATGCAACTGACAAACTACAAACAACCACATATTCCGTTGCAAGTGGATAAATTGTCTTTGTCTGTAAAAAGGCATATCGTAATAAATCATATGAATAGGTTGTTGGCAAGCTTTTTGAGATATATTGGATAAATTTTGGTAAAATTGTAATTGGATAAACAACTCCTGATAAAATTGGAATTAATGCAGTTGCTATATAAACAAAAGCAT
Source organism: Halanaerobiales bacterium (assembly GCA_023128035.1). Next base: position 22,191 of record JAGMES010000062.1, read on the forward strand.
CAGAATTTTTCATTGTTAAAATCATACTAGAAATAATCATTCCAATTTCAATTGCTGATATGGTTAAGCAAATCAGCAATTGAAATTGGAATATGCACGTAAGTAATGTGCGCCGCTATTTTAAAGCCGAAAAGCCGGATGGCCAACATTCCAATTATAGTATAGATAATCGCCTTTACCATTGCAAATAATATCCAACCAAAAATAACAAAAATTTTATTCACAGGAGCAAACCAGACCTGTTCTAAAGTTCCAAACCACATCTCTTTTTGTAGCATATACCCAGTCTGTTCTTGAATGTCATTAAAATAATAAAAAACTATACCAATAAAGATAAATGCAACAAAATTCTCTGTTCCACTCTGTTCAGCAAAATGTTCAAGACCATTTTTTTGAGTCAAAGCGAGAGCAAGAAGAACGCTTGGTAATATATTAAAGATCGGAATAATCAATTCACATGTAATTTGAATTGGATATCGGAGTAAGAACAAAAGCTCTTTCTTAAAAAAAGCACAAATCGGTCGAATATCATTAATAACCATATAAACCTCCCCCATCCCTTTTTGATCTCTCTTCTAATGCCTTCAAAAAAAGAATGGAAATCAAATTTAGTATCAATCCAGATACCAATATTTTAACCATTATTGGTAATGCACTTTCCCAGCCAAGATTATGCATAATAATTTCTCTTAGTAAACTAATACCCCAAGTGATGGGGATTACATTTCCAATCATAGCAAAAACTCCTGGTAGCTGTTCAATGGGTTGTGTTATTCCACATAAAATAACGAAAATCAGCATAATTACCTGAAACAACGCAAAAACCTCTCCAAAATTTAACACCATTCCTGCTAAAAGAAATGCTATTCCATACATAAAAGGCATCATAATAATAAAATTAATTAATACTAATACCCAATCTGTGTTCACCTTAAAGACGACAGCAATAACAATACCACTAACAATCAGCAAAAACGCGTTGATGGTCAGAGAAAGAAAACTCTTTCCGATCATCACCTTAATAATTGAGGTTGGTGCCATTGCAATCTGCTCCATTGTCCCACGTTGTTGTTCTGACCGCAAAGCAAGGCCTACAGACCAGACAATATGTGATAACCATGCCCATGCGACGGTTCCAATTATTACCCATAGATATGAATCAGTAGCTCCGAATGCTTTAACTACTAACAATAAAGGAATCAATAAGAAGAACGGTACAACAATATTAAAAAATAAACCCAATGGATACCGCAACTGGGTCAAAATTTCTTTTTTAGCAACTGCAAAAAAAACATTAAACATTGATTGCTTCACACCCCTCATCTGTTAATCTAATAAAGACATCCTCAATAGTTGGCATCTTAGTCTTTATACTAACTAGCTGGGTTACTTTGCTTATATTTTCTACTATTAAGTTAATTTCGTTATTATTTTGGTTATTACTATAAATTATCTCATAAACTTTTGCGTTGTTTAATAAATCATTATCTTTTTCAGTAACTCGTTTAACAAAATCAATTTTACACAAAATAGATTTTACATTTTCACAGGATTGTTTAACCTTTAATTCGATAATATTGTCATTTTTTACAAGATTTTTGAGTTCGTACGCTGTACCTTCATTAATTATTTGACCTTTTCGCAAAATACCAATTCGGTCACATAATTGTTCTGCTTCATAAAGATAGTGTGTCGTTAAAATAACTGATACACCAAAATCTTTATTTAAATGTTTGAGCAGTTTACGCAGTTCTATTGCAGATTTCACATCTAGCCCAACTGTTGGTTCATCTAATAACAAAACTTCAGGTTTGTGTAAAAGCGCTTTAGCAATCAGCAAACGTTGTTTCATTCCTTTTGAATATTCTTCAACAAAATCATCTTTCCTATGAGTTAGACTTACATATTCCAGTACTTTTTTGATCTCTGAATCCGTAACATGCTTGCTCAATCCATATAAACTTGCAAAAAATCTTAGATTTTCTTCACCAGTTAACTTCCAATAAAGCGAACGTTCTCCGCCTAAAACAATTCCAAGTTTGGATTTGACGTATTTCTCATTTTTAAAAATATCTTTTCCCATAATGGACAAACTGCCAGAAGTAGGTCTTAAAATTCCTGACAACATTCTGATAATTGTTGTTTTGCCTGCACCATTAGGGCCTAAAAGTCCGTAAAACTCTCCTTTTTTTATCTGGAGATTAAAGTTCTGTACAGCAATCGTCCCATTTTTTGCACTTTTAATTCCCAGCAATCTACCCCAAAAGTTACTTTTACCAGGATATTCTTTTGAGACATTATTAGCAACGATAACATTCCCGATCATTTTTTTCACCTTCCAATTTCTTTCTTATATAAAATTTATTTAAAAGCGAAATTAAAATTCTAGAAATTAATAGTTTAATGTTTTTAATAAGCATGTTTTTTTCAGTAACTGCGAACTTTGAAACCACAGCTATACAAACATTAATTTTACTTGAACGTTTACTAGTTAAATCAATATAGTAGTTTTGAACCTCTCACGACTAGAAGTCG